>CAYIDG010000001.1:0-20442 GCA_964362055.1 uncultured archaeon
TCGTAATAGGTGGTTGGCTTTCGGCTATTGGTTTAGTTAATTATATTATATTATATTATAACTATGTTATTGTTAATAACTTACCTCACCATATTATGTGGTAAGTGGATTATACACACCTATCCAAAAAACAATTGGAAAAAACATAATTTTATATGGGTTTGTAAAGCACAACAATATATATGAAGAGAGGGCGCCCAGCAACCAGAAACGAGGCCACAACAGCCATACTTAATGTTTTGGAGAAGTCACAGGTGCCCCTAACCACCTCGTCTATTAGAAGCATCATATCAAAAGAGCTCACCCGGAAATTTAGCTGGAACACAGTCCAAAAATACGTAAACGAACTCATCCAAACAAACCGGCTAAATGCCACCAATCTCCCTCACTCAAAAATACCCAACAAAACCGGGTTAACGGTTTATACTTTGAAGAAATAATACTGCATATGAATTTTACAGACAAAAAACAAATCCTAACCACATTCCTCGCAGAAGGCTACCAGCTGGACGAGTCGGCACTGGACTTTTTAATCTCCCATACAGACCAAATTGAGGATGTCCTGAGAAGCTTACAAAAACTACTTGAGAAACCAGCCGTTTTAACCGACAAACACATTAAAACACTTCTAAAACCCCAAACCCCAATAATACTAAAAACACCTCAGCATGCCCCCAAACCCCGCACAACAAACATAATATTGAGTATCTTGGGCAACCGCTATAATTTTTTGAAGAGCGTCCTACAGGGCAGACTTGAATTAACAAACCTGACATCAATAAATAAAATAGGCAGCTCTAAGCAATTTTCGTTGATAACTCTGCTCAGGGAAGTTGATTATGTTGAAAGGAATGTAATCGCAGAAGACAAGACCGGTTCCATAAAACTATTTTTCGACGACCAAAACACAACACAACATCTTGTCTCAGAAGAGACGGTCGGACTCTTCTGCATACAGGCAGAGGGGCGAATTAAAATACAGAGAGTCGTCCATCCAGATATCCCCATTAAGAGGGAGATAACACGATCAAAAACAAAGACAAAATGTGTTTTCTTTCCCACACAAACTTTGAACGAATTGAGAACCCATCCTAAACATTGCGCAAAATATGAAGCGTGGTGTAAAGACAGCAATTCTGACAATACGGTTGCTTTTATCTTGGGAGGTATGCCAAATCCCGATGTTTTAGGCGCACTGCCAGAACAAAATACAAAGATAGCGCTTGTTAATGAACAACCCCACGGAAGCGGTGATGATTCCGGACTGGCAATTATGGCAGAGCCGGCATTGGTGAAAATCGGCGATGTGACACTATTTTTGTCAACAGGTGATTTCCTCAAAGATTATATGACTGTCATGAAAACAAACACGGAAGAGACGCTGGTCAATTTACTTAAGAAACGACACTTGAACCCAACATTTAATATAAACCAACCGATCTATTCAAATGACCCCTATCTGCTAGATATCATACCAGATGTCATCGTTGTCTGCTCATCAGGAACACCACAAGTGGTAAACTACAAAGGGGTAACTATAATTACAACCGGCAGCCCTGCTTCCCAACCCACGGTTTGGAGTACCGACCTCCAGACACGGGAAACTATTAAAATTGACTTTACATAAGATAATGTGATGAAGGCAAACTTCCAGTTGATTGATTGCGATTATGTTGTAGTTGATAACGCACCGATAGTTAGAATTTTCGGTAAAACCGAAGCAGGCAAAAGCATATGCGCCTTCTATGAAGGATACAAACCATATTTCTATATCTTTCCAAAAGACAAAGGCAGCATAACAAAACATTTGACTAAAGAATTCAAGCAGCTGGTCACTAACATTTCCGAAACAGAACGGCTTCTACCAATAGGGTTTACAACAAATAAAATCAAACTACTAAAGATTACAGCAACCGACCCGTCCCAAGTGCCTTTGATTAGAGACAGTTTGCTAACACACGGACTAGTTAACGATGTATACGAAGCCGACATACTTTTCAAAAACAGATTCATGGCGGATATGGGATTAAACGGGATGGACTGGTATGAAGTCACAGGAGACAGCATCGGCACGAACACCGTAAAGACAGAGGTTTTAATCAAGGCCAAGGAATTTAAAAAAATCCACGCGAAAGCGAACATGGAATTTCGGTATATGTGCATTGACATCGAGATAGGTATGGCAGTTGAAAGCCTACCAAATGCAGCAAAAGATCCCATATCAATGATAAGCTTGTCATTTTATCCAGAGTTTCGCGATAAAAAATCACTCGTGCTTGTATCAAGGCATGTAGAAAAAACTGGTGACGTCCTGTCATTCAAGGACGAAAAAAGCATGCTAGAAGGATTCCTCAGAGTTCTGGATTCTTTCGACCCGGATTTCATAACAGGATATAACATAAACGGGTTTGACATGCCGTATATCCTAACTAGGTTGGGTGAAAATAAATTGTCAAGAGCTTTGGGCAGGGATAAAAACAAGCAGAGCATATCAAGAAAGTTCGGAATAAAAGCTCGGACATCCGTGGTTGGCAGGGTTGTGGTAGATGTATACGATCTTGTCAAAGAGTCAATAGGCAAAGGCATTCTGCGATTGAAGCGATATGGTTTAGGCGATGTGTCAAAGGAGCTGATTGGTATGGACAAGGTTGACATTTCTCACGGTGAAATTTCCAAACACTGGAATGGCACAAAGGAACAACTAGATAAACTGATTAATTATGCGCGTGTCGACTCGGTTCTAGCGCTAAAATTGTTGCTGGATAAAAACATGGTCGATAAGTTCATAGAATTATCCAAAGTATCAGGGCTACTGCTTCAGGATACACTGGATGGTGGAGAGGGCACTCGAGTGGAAAACATTTTGTTGCGTGAATTTAACAGGGAAGGATATGTCCTTCCAACCAAACCATCTACAAGCGAGATACTTAAACGCCGACTGAAAAAAGAATCCAAGGGGCTCAAAGGGGCGCTGGTGCTAGATCCCAAAATAGGTCTCCATACCAACTGCGTAGTATATCTGGATTTTAAAAGCATGTACCCCTCAATTTTTATTAGCTACAACATATGCCCGACAACTTTATGCACAGCAGATGTTGATGCTGAGACCGTGGAAACGCCGGATCACACGAAATTCGTTTCAACTAATGTAAGGGTGGGAATCATCCCAAGAATAGTTAGGAAACTTATACAGGAAAGGGATGTTGTCAGGAGCCAAATGAAAGCCGAAGCCAACATAGCAATAAAAAGGGTTTTAGATGCGAGGCAGCTGGCATTAAAATATGTAACAAACTCATTCTACGGCTATACTGGTTATGTCCTAGCTCGGGTTTACCTGCTAGAAATTGCGAATGCCATCACAAGTTGCGGCAGGCATCTGATACAAGTGACTAAGAACACGGCAGAAATGGGCAACGAGTATGATGTGATTTACGGCGATACAGATTCTATCATGGTTGATACAAAAGTTTCCGATACAGGTAAGGCAATGGAAATCGGCAAAAAAATCGAGATTGAAATAAACAACAGACTCAAAGGCATTGTTGAAGTAAAGATTGAAAATATTTTCAAGTCTCTACTGATTCTGGCAAAGAAAAGGTACGCCGGTATATCAATCGAGCAGAGTAATGGAGAAGTCAAAGAATCAATTGTCATGAAAGGTATTGAAACTGTTAGGAGGGATTGGTGCGATCTTACCAGTGAAACTTTGTTCAGTGCTTTGGAAATAATCTTGAAAGAACAAAGCCCTAAGAAAGCCGTGGAGTATGTCAAAGGGATTTTGAGCAAGCTTGATAGAAACGAGATTCCTATAGAAAAATTGGTTATTACCAAAAGCATTTCAAAGCCGCTCAGGGATTACAAGGGAGTGCAGCCTCATATCGAAGTTGTAAAAAAAATTAAAAAAAGGAACCCGACAGAAGCACCTGGCATAGGAGATAGAGTTGGTTTCGTGATAATACATGGTCCGCAGCTAATGTCCGAAAGAGCAGAAGATCCTAATTATGTGGAACAACATGGGTTAAAGATAGATTCCAAATACTACATAGAAAGCCAAATCCTACCCCCACTCGAGCGGGTTTTTGATGCTATCGGCATCACTAAAAGTGAAGTTATCGGCATAGGGAAACAACTCATGTTATTTGACGCCTTTAAAAACAAAACCCCAAATCCAGTATCGGTCACATTGCCTTCAGCCGAAGGTTTTATTTGCAAAGACTGCAACCAAAGCTACAGGCGCATACCTCTCATAGGAAAATGCGATTCATGCAATGGGGAAATACTATTTTACTATGCGGGCCAGAAGGGGACTTCTTTAGGATAATCGTTTGACCTTTTCTAAAATTGCAGTATAAGCAGGCCTAGTTATTAAAATTGCAATCAGCACCCCGATTATCGTGGTTATCGCAAAACCTTTTAGTGTGCCAACACCGGCAATCACCAAAGGTAGCATTGCAGCTATGACTATGGAAGCCGAATTAAAAATAATCGCCATGGCTGTCTTATGACGCTGTCTGACGGTAGTTTCTATTTCCTGCAGCATTTGGTCTGTTATAATAATTAATTGGTTAACGCCAGTCCCTATGATTGCGATTAATCCGGCTATCGCTGGCACATCCAACACCCATCCGGCACCTTTAGTTGCCGACTGAGTAAATGCAGCAAAACCTAGAATCAACAAAATTTCGCTAAAGCTGATTAACAGCATAGGCACAACAATTTTAATGTCTCTGTATCTAAACAGAATCACAGCGCTTACGATAATAGCCGCAGCTATAACTACATATATTGTAGAACTTAGCAAAGCCTTTCCAGCAGTTTGAGTCACAACATCAGTCTTTATAATTTCCAATTCTACTGGCAGACTTCCAGATTTCAGGACAGACTGTAACTTCAAGCGTTCATTCAGAGCAGCCTCACGGGTTTCTCCGAATCCTTGAATTGTAGGTTTAGTTAAAGATTGTCCAGCTAAATTAGCCACAATGTTGAGTCTGGTTACCTCGCCGCCGTCTAAAAATAGGACAAGGACAGGCTCCAAATACCTTTCATCTCCACCCAATATTGGTTTAATTGGTTGATTCTTTGTTAATTTCGCAAATCTCCCAGCACTTTCTTGGCTTGTTAGTATAGGAAAAGAGAACTCATACCCATTTCCCACAGGCACAAGATAACTATTTTGTGGATCAGTTATAACAGCCATGATATCCTTCCCAGTGAAAACAGTGCTCAAGATTCCAATCGTTTCATTCGTCACGTTTTTTATCTCTACAGTTATACCATCCTTAGTAAAGAGTTCCCCAAACTTACGTTGCTCGTTATCAAAAACCATTCCCGCTTCAGATAATTTTACAGAGATTGTTTTGTCTGCGAACGTTAAACTTCCTGCACCGTCTTTTAATTTAACAGTCTGTCCCAATTTACCTTCAAATTTACCTTGGCGCGATAAGAAATTTACTATTTCCTCGCTCGTTGCTCCCCCCATCTCAATTTGAATTAGGTTCTCTCCTATGGTGTATATTCTCAAGTCACGTAAGCCGTACAAGTTTATTCTGGTAGTTAGTACAGAAATCGTATCGTCCAGCAGACTTTTCGTAATAGTTCCTTTCGGTTTCAACAGTACTCTGGACCCCCCCTGTATGTCTATGCCAAACACTAAATTCTCCTTTTTAACACCAGCTACTGTAAACCCTATGTTCCCGTCTTCCAATGCTGCGCAATTGGCTGGCAATCCATCAGCTATCAAAGAAACGAATTCATCCCCCCTTATGTTAAGTACTGACTTACTGAAATCGTCTAGATTTTTTATCTGTGTTGCCGATACCTGTGTGATAACAGAATCTAATTTTACATTGTTGCATTTTGCGCCACTATCCATTTTAGCGACAACTACACCAGCTTTGCCTGATAACAACGGCGATACAATCAAATATAATGAAATCCCAAGCAATACCGCTAGAACCAATAAACGAACATCCTTGAATATCATGTGTGATACCTTCTTCTAACCCACCACTCCAATAAAGAAGAATTTAGAATCCAAGTATACGGTAAATCGAAAATAAAACCTATGACAAGTATCTGCGACACGTTCACCAGCAATTTAGACGGTGATAAAAATAGAACAGCTAACATCGTCAATGTTATGGTCGATATCAATGTCAATCCGGTAGATAAAGCCCTTCTGTATTGTTTCCAGAAATTTTCTGGAGTAGTCTTGAGAACTTGGTTCGTCAAAACGATATTTGTGTCCACAGTATACGCAATCAGCATTAGCAGGGCAGCAAATCCAGCAAAACTTATTTTAATCCCCAATAGGCTGGTTATCGCTAAAGCGGTCAAGATATTTGCCAAGCTCGCGAAAACAATGCCAAAACTAGTTATCAAGTTTCTATAAATGATAAAAATGACAATGCTCATAAGAATGAATCCGATAGAAAGGATAGATACAACTTGCTCGAAAAATAAATTTCCTAGAAATGAGCCAATGCTTTCGGACGAAAACGAATTTACAACAACGTCTAGGTTCTCCAGGTCGTTTATCACGTCATTTACACTAACATCTTTATCGACCTGCACCTCGATTCCATATCCTCTAACACTTTGCACACTTGACACAAAAGCCGAGCCGTATTTTTCAGCCAGCGATTGTTCTATTTTAGATGTATCGAATGGTGTCGGTGTCTCTATATTGATTAATGTACCCCCCTTCAGGTCGATATCGCGTAAGATGAAGTCGCCAGTTCTTATAAAATTCGATAACAAAATACCCAGTGATAGTAGGAAAATCAATATGGGTAACAAAACCAGCTTTGGAAAGTGCCCAGACATAAGAACTTTCTATAATCTAGATTTTTAATACTATAAGGTAAGCACCTGCTACGATTAATAATATACCCATCACTTTTACCAGTGTCAAACTTTCGTTGAATAATACCTTAGCCAATATTGCTGTAAAAACATAACCCAGTGCAATCAATGGATATGCGAAACTTAACTCCTCCCTCGATAACACCACCAACCAAAGTCCAGAAGCCACGAAATATAGCATAAGCCCAAAAATTACAAATTTCTCCGTTATAACTGAAAATATACGAGAAGTTAATAAATCATTCACGCTTAGCGTTCCGACATTCGCCATCCCACGTTTCAATGAGAGCTGACCAAATACTGCTAGTACAACACTAGCTAAAATCAACATCAGTACAGACATTTTACCAATCCTTAGGTTAGCCATAGATAGTTATTTACTAACTTCAATTTATAACTTTAAAATATCGTTAATCCTTTTAATATCATTTGCGGTATGCACATTAACCCACTTGCCAGCTATAGGGTAGCCAACCAGTTTACCATCTCTTGCCAATTTCGGGAATATATGTTCCTGTAGACTCCAATATAATTCGCCTGGAGGAATATAATTTAGAATCTCACCGCTCATGAATCCTATAAATACTGAAATCAAATGTGTTTTAGGCTTTTTTGGGAATTCATCATACTCAATTACTTTGTAACCTTTTAGAACTACGACGCTTGTATTCCATTCGAAACTTGTTCTTGCGTGAATCCCAAGTGTTGCAATACCTCCGTTCATCTGATGGAAATCATATAATTCCTTTATATCAAAATCGAACCAGTGATCACACGGAAGGAAAAGAAAATCCCCCTTCAGATACTGCTTCGCCGCCTCCAATGTCTTTGCGGTCCCTAATTCTTTCGTTTCCTGTATGTAATTAATTGAGACACCAAGTTTCTCACCATTACCAATGACTTCGTAAAGTTTTGCAATCAAAGACGGGAATCCAACAATAATAATATTTGTAAAACCAACCTCCCGCACTTTCGAAATAATATCTTCGATTAAAGTTTTTTTGCCGATGGAAACTAAAGGTCTATAAGTTCCAAGTTCCTTAACATAAAGCTTTGAAGGGTCACCACCAGCAAGAATCACAGCAGTCCTTTTCTCAACGAGTTGTTGTGACAATAGTTTTTCTACAGCATCGGTCCTCGACCTGATTTTAATACCGTCAACTAATGAATCTACCTTTCGTAATATTTTTTCATCCAAGCTTAGCGATACACGTTTTTTCATAACTGTAATACTTGAGTATTAAATATTAATACTTTAGTTATTCTTTTAAACATAGAATTTTTATTATATTCAAGGTAGTTTCATGAGAGTAGGTGTCATAGGCATAGGATACGTCGGCCTCACTTTAGCTTGCCTTGCAGATTTCGGGAATAACGTACTGTTTGTAGGTCGTTCTGCCGATAAAATCGATAATTTGAAAAAGGGCTTTTTACCTATTTACGAAAAAGGTTTGAGTGAAATCGTAAAAAGAAACCTAGAAGCTCAGAGAATCGATGCTACAACAGATTACGAAAAACTGAAAGAAACCGAAATAATTTTCATTTGTGTAGGTACCCCTTCGGACGAAGACGGGTCTATAGATCTTTCCCAAATAAAAACCGCCTCGGAAAGGCTTGGTGCATTGCTGAAGAACATAAACGAACATAAGACGATAGTTGTAAAAAGCACTGTGGTACCAGGGACTACTAAGGATGTTGTAATTCCTATTTTGGAAAAGTATTCTGGAAAGAAGGCCGGAGATGATTTTAGTGTATGCATGAATCCAGAATTCTTAAAAGAGGGTGATGGCGTATACGATTTTTTAAATCCTGATAAGGTTGTTGTTGGTGGGCATGATGAAAAATCCAGTCATGCACTGATAAAATTATACAGTTTGTATGACAGCAAAATTCCTAGGATAGCAACTAGTCTGAATACTGCTGAAATGATAAAATATGCCCAAAACGCCGCTTTAGCAGCTCGTATCTCATTTATTAATGAGATAGCAAACATCTGTGAGAAATTCGAGGTGGATGTATATGAAGTCTCTCACGCAATAGGCTTGGATTCTAGAATCGGCCCTAAATTTTTGAACGCAGGCGCCGGTTTTGGTGGAAGTTGCTTCCCTAAAGATGTCAAAGCTTTGCTATCCATAGCCAAAGTAGTTGGCGTAAACCCAATTTTATTGGACGCCGTTCTAACCGTAAATAAAAACCAACCATATAGAATGGTCGATATCGCTAAAAGTACATTAGGAAATCTTAAAGACAAAAAAATCGCTATCCTAGGTTTGACATTTAAATCGGATACAGATGATATGCGTGAAGCTAGTTCAATTCCTATAATATATTCGCTTTTAAAAGAAAATGCCATAATTAAGGTGTACGACCCGCAAGCTATGGAAAATGCCAGGAAAATCTTTGGCAATTCTATAGAATATTGTTCCTCAAAAGAGGACTGTATAAAAGAGGCAGATTTATGTATGGTTGTTACCGGATGGAGTGAATTTAGAAAACTGGATTTGTCTACAATAAAGTGCCCCATAATTGATGGAAGGAGAGTCTTAAATCCAATTAAAGCAGAACAATATGGTCTAGTTTACAAAGGTATAGGATGGAAAAATAATTAAGTGGTTAGTATGGTTAACATAGCGGTAATTGCAGCTGCAGGTAAAGGAACAAGATTGATTCCAGCAACAAAAGAACAACCAAAGGAAATGCTGCCTATAATATCTCAGGGTGTGATAAAACCTGTTTTACACCTTATAGTAGAGCAACTGTATACATCCGGCATAAGTAAACTGTTCGTTATTACCGGGAGAGATAAGCGAGCGGTTGTAGACCACTTTACCCAAAATTATGAGTTGATGGATGGACTATCAAATAAGTCAGATATAAAAAATATGTTGCAGGAGTTCTATGACATTCTAAATAAAATCAATATATCATATATAAACCAACCAAGGCCAGAAGGATTTGGAGCCGCAGTCCAACTCGCAGAAAATTATATCAGCAGTTCCGACAGTTTCCTTTTGACATCAGGAGACTCTATTGTCTTTTCTTTGAAAGACGGCCATTCAACAGATTTCATTAAAAGACTAACCGAAACTCATAAGAAGTATGATGCAGATGCCACTCTAGCATTTTTCAAAGCTAAAGATGTTTCAAAATACGGGGTTATCGTTGGTGAAGAAAGCGATGATATCATTAATGTGAGCAAAGTAGTCGAAAAACCCAAAGAGCCAATATCCAGCTTAGCTATAGTTGGAAAGTACGTATTCAAACCTGTTATCTTCCACGCGCTTAAAAAAATTGGTTTTGGTATTGGGCAAGAAAAACAATTGACCGATGCAATCCAGTGGCTTGTGGAAAAAGGCTTCAAAGTCGTTGCCATCCCCTTGAAGGAGGACGAGGTGTATTTGGATATAGGCAATCCACAAACTTACATAGAAGCATTGGTAACAACTGCACTGTTCGATCCTTTGCTGAACTCCATAACAGTCCAGAAATTTAATGAGTTAAACACTTTTTATAAAAAATCCGGTGGAAGCAGTGATTGAAGGAATAATTTCAGAAGATATACAAAAAATCCAAAGTAATGTAAGTGAATTGAAAGAAGTAGTTGATGGCAAGACCTTTTTGGTTACAGGCGGGGCCGGATTTATAGGGTCTTGGGTATGCGATGTGCTTGTTGGATTCAACGCCAATGTAATTTGCGTTGATAATTTGAGTTCCGGTATCAGCACTAATATGGATCATTTGTTGAAGCATGACAATTTTCGATTCATAAATGAAGATGTTTGCAGATTCGATACGGATGAGAAACTGGACTACATTATACATATGGCAAGCGTGGCATCGCCTTTATCATATCTGTCTCTTCCTATAGAAACATTAGACGCTAATGTAGTTGGCACAAGGAGGATGCTGGAATTGGCTAAGAAAAATAATGTTAAAAGTTTTCTATTTACTGGAACCAGCGAAACGTATGGGAACCCCGATGACACAAATTTACCAACACCAGAAACGTACTACGGTTATGTAAATTCATTTGGTCCGCGAGCTGTTTATGATGAAGGTAAAAGATGCGCAGAAGCATACTGCTACGCCTATTTGAATAAATTTAATTTGCCTATAAGGATTGCACGTATTTTCAATACATACGGCCCACGTCTGGATATAAAATCTAAAACCCAATACGGAAGGGTAATTGTGAAATTCGTTTTGCAAGCACTTGCAAATCAACCTTTGACTGTATACGGCGACGGGACCCAAACAAGGAGCTTCTGTTATATTACAGATCAAGTTGAGGGGTTGCTGAAACTCCTGCTACTACCAAATCTGAAGGGGGAAATAATAAATATCGGGCATACAAACGAGATAACAATACTTGGACTCGCTAATAAAATTGTGAAACTCACCAACACAAACTCCAAGATAGAATTCCAGCCATTGCCAAAAGACGATCCTAGAAGAAGGAATCCAGATATATCGAAAGCCAAAATGTTATTGGGGTTTTATCCGAAAATCGACTTGAACGAAGGTCTTCTGAGAACAATAGAGTGGTTTAAGTTCACAAAGTGATGATATGGAAATTCTTGTTACAGGTGGCGCAGGTTTCATCGGTAGTCATACCATAGATTTGCTGTTAGAGAAAGGTTATGGTATAACAGTTTTGGATAATCTCGAATCACAGGTGCACCAAAAGAAGAAGCCCGAATATTTGAATGAGTCCGTAAAATTCGTGTTTGGCGATATTGCAAACAAGGACGTATGGAAAAAGGTTTTGTCCAATGTAGACGCTGTAATACATTTGGCCTCCATGGTGGGTGTAGGGCAGAGCATGTACCAGCCTGTAAGGTATCTTACTACCAACACAATCGGCACAGCCAACATGTTCGAGGTATTGCTCGAAGACAAGGAAATCAGGAAAAAAGTGCAGAAGATAATTGTTGCAAGTTCAAAAAGCATTTACGGTGAAGGTTCTTACCAGTGTAACAATCATGGACATGTCTATCCTAATCCTAGAGCCGCGGAACAATTGACGGAAAAGGATTGGGAAATACACTGCCAGTTTTGTGGCGAGTATGCCAAGTCCATTGCAATAACAGAAGAAAAACCAGTGCAGAATCTTTCTATTTATGCTCTATCCAAATATGATACAGAAAGAATTGCTATAAATTTCGGCAATGCATTTGACATACCAGTTACAGCTTTCCGATACTTCAATATCTATGGGCCCAGGCAAAGCTTGAGTAATCCTTATACTGGTGTCGCGGCTATTTTCCTCAGCAGAATTAAGAACAACAACCCGCCTGTAATTTTTGAGGATGGCAACCAAACTAGAGATTTCATTTACATAGACGACATAGTCAATGTCAACTATGAGGCTTTGGAAAAATCCGATGGTACATGTGTTTTTAACATTGGAGCAGGTGAGCCTACTAGCATCCTAGAAATAGCCAAATTGTTGATTGAACTTACAAATTCTGGTGTTGAACCATCGGTAACTCAAAAATTCAGGCCTGGCGATAACAGACATGATTTCTCAGATATAAGCAAAGCTAAAAAGAAATTAGGCTTTAAACCTAGATGGAAGATAAGGGATGGATTTAAAAAATTGGTTGAATGGTCATATACCCAAGACGCAATGGACAAATTCAAGGAAGCTGAAGAAGAGCGCGGCAAGTATTTTGATGTTTAGATGATAACTTTTATAACTGGTGGCAACGGTTTATAAATTCTAAATTAGATAGAACAATACCCATCTTTTCAAATAAGCATGAAACTTCAAATAACTTTAGTTAGATATGTGTTATTGATATGCGAGAATTACCATATTTGGCAATAGCAATTTTATGCCTGGCGTTTTTTAGCACAGTGATTTTATCTACAAATTACTTAATTTATTCAAATGCTAGCGATATAGTTAACCAATACTACCCGTATCTTATTTTACTTAAAGATTCCATTACCGCAGGAACATTGCCTTTATGGAATCCATTGCTAATGGGCGGTTTTCCTTGGTTCGGAAACCCAGATTCTAACCTCTTTTACTTGCCTACGCTAGCTTTTACAATTGTATTCCCACCATATCTCGCTCTAAACTATTTGATAATCTTCCATGTATTCCTTGCAGGAATTTTTATGTTTCTTTATCTTCGAGAAATTAAAATACCTAGTCAAGTATCTATCTTCGGCGCCATTTCCTTTATGTTTTCGGGTTTTATTATCACGCGAATATACGCAGGTCACTTCAGCATAATCAATACCATAACTTGGATACCTTTGATATTCCTTCTTATAGAAAAAAGTGCAAAAAATCATCTTACTATATTTCCGATGTCGCTTGGCCTAGTTTTAGGAATGCAGTTTCTTGGTTCGCAACCCCAGATATTCATTTACACTTTGATAGTAGCATCAGGCTATTACATTTTTAGGCATATGTACCAAACAAGTAAAGCAGAAATAATAAAAAAAGCAATAATTGTTTTTGTATTCCTTTTTGGCATATCAGCAATTCAACTTCTACCATCCTACGAGTTCTTTAAACATTCTGTTAGAAGTGGTGGACTATCATACGACCAAATAATCAGTTCATCCCTTCCGCCTCATCAACTAATTTCACTTATTCTTCCAGAATTTTTTGGTACAGCGTTAGATTTTACTACATGGGGCGCCTCTAACTTTTGGGAGCTTACTGGATACGTTGGTATACTACCTATAGTTTTCTCACTGCTCGCATTTATTACAAAACGTGATAAATTAACAATCTTTTTTACAAGCTTAGCAATATTTTCTATTTTGTATTCGTTTGGTAAATTCAACCCACTTTTTAATGTAGTGGAATTTATACCTTTTTTAAATTCATTTAGAATTCCGGCCAGGTTTCTGTTGTTTTTCGTTTTCTCCATTTCAGTTCTAGCATCAATAGGACTAAACAGGTTTTTGACTGCGCCTCATTGCGCGAAAAGTCTAATTAAAATAATCTTTACCGGGTCAATTGTCACCGTTGGTATATTGATTTTGTCTATGGTATTTAAAGAAAATATATTGACATTTGCCGAAGTACTGGCTAAAAGCCGATTGACAGAAGCAGCGCTAATTGATCCTATATCTCCAACAATAACATCTCTGCTAGAAAAAGAGGGAATAGCATATTTTACAACCCGAATCTACAGCCATATTTTGGGCAACTTCATGGTTTTAACTATTTCATTCATCAGCATAGTTTTCGTATATCACCTTTTATCAAAAAGGATTATTAAAAAAAATCAAGCATTAGCATTTATAATAATGATTTTAGTGTTGGATTTGTTTTCATTTGGGCTTAAGTATATATCCACAAATCAAACTTCTTCAGAAGTAACATTAGGTTTGCCAGAAGATACGGCATCATATAGAATTTTATCTTTACCAGAAAGCTATTTAATAGACCAAGCAGAACTGGCTAAACGTGGAATACAAAGATTTGATGGGTATTATGTTGCAAAATTATCTTATTACAATGAATTCTTCGAAATTGCCAAAGAAAGGTCTACTCTATTGCAGATAGGCAATGTTAAATACATTTATGCAAACAATGGCACACCAAAATATCAAGACTCGTTGCCCCGGGCGTTTTTTGTATATGGTGATAAAGTTCCCACTAGTGGAAATCACTTAGAAATTATGAAACAGCCAGATTTTGATCCGACAAAAATCTTACTAATTGGCGACAGTGTTGTAGATATAAAGAAAATCGCTCCACTAAAAATAACCGATTATGAGCCAAATTCTTTGGAAATAGAAGTAAATAACACTGATAAAGGGTTCTTAGTACTTTTAGACACTTGGTATCCGGGCTGGAAAGCTTACATAGGAAGTGAAGAAGTCCCCGTAAAAAGAGCATATTACATCATGCGTGGTGTTGAGATAACAAGCAGTATAGGCAATATTCGATTCAACTTTGAACCTAGATTATTGACAGTCGGCGCTGTTGTAACGACAATCACAATTCTGGCAACGATAATAATAATTTTCGTTGTTATAAGGAAAAGTAAGTATAAGTCGGTTATACAATGGACAACAAAGTATCAATAATTATACCAGCTTTTAATGAAGAGAAGAACATAAGCTTAATTTTAAATCAAATAGGAAATTTCTTTAAAGGTCCGAATTACGAAATAATAGTTTCTGCTGATGGTTGTACTGACAATACACCATATATTGTAAATAAACTTTCAAAGAGCGACAGAAGAATTAAGCTAGTCAACACAGCCAAAAGGTTAGGAAAAGGCGGCGGCCTTAAGAAAGGATTTTATACAAGTAGTGGCAACATTATAGTTTTTGCAGACGCTGACATGTCCTGTTCAGCTGACGAAATATCAAAACTAATCGAGCTTATAAAAAATGTAGATATAGTCATTGCATCAAGAGCGATCAAAGGAGCTAATGTGGTAAAGCATCAATCATTTGTTCGAGAGTACATGGGTAAAACTTTCAATCTATTGGTAAGGCTAATACTTGGTCTTAAACTAAAGGATACCCAGTGCGGTTATAAAGTATTTAAACGGCATGTGTTAGAAAAATTGCTGCCAGATGTAAAATCTACTGGCTGGGAGTTTGATGCTGAGCTACTATTTAAAGCCGCAAAAGGAAATTACAAAATTCATGAAGTTGGAGTCAAGTGGAAAAATAGAAGGGAGTCTAAACTCTCTATATTCCAAGATTCACTGAGGATGCTATTGGGTTTGATTAAAATACGATTGAATGGTTAATTTTCAATTTTCACAACTTGTATCGAGTCCAAATCTACGAGATCATTAAATATCCTGTGTTTATCCATTTTTATTTTGTAATCTGCATAAATATTGTCAACCATGTCAGTTAACCAGCCTACAACAGTAGGATAGCCTTGTATTTCGTTTGGCGAAACTCCTGATATAAGCAAAGAGTTCACCCCATCCCAAATCCTGCCATGAACCTGTATATCATTTATTGTTATAAACACTCCAAATCCACCTAGCAGAATTATCGTCAGGATATATGGCAACGTGTCTTTTACCTTTAAAGCTAGGAACATCAAGACAAACGGCAAGAACACAATATAATATTTCATCAAGAATATGTTGATTTTAAATATAGTAAAAAGCACGCAGCCTACCAATGCTATGAAGCTGAAGTTCATGACAGGTGAGCGGCGTCTGTTTCTGAATATGTATAATGCAAGATTTATGCCAGTGTAAGCGAAGAGCGTAGATGTAAAGAATACCAGAATAATGTTTGAATGAAACACGAAAGCTTTCCCAGACAATGCAGCTAGAAGCCCTATTGCGGCTGAAGCAACGATAATGTATTTTCGGTTTGGATTTCTGAGATATATTCCAAATGGCAAAAACATGAAACCAATAAAGATTGCATCTTGAATAATGCGGAAAGCATTATGAGAAGGTTTTATTCCGAATTGGGTTGCGTATGGAGCATCTGGAGAAACAGTACTGGGTACTGTCGTAGGACTTAGGATGTGCCCTGTTGTTATCAGATTGTACGAAAAGAATGCCAATGCAAATAGAACTGAGATACCAATTAACAAAAGTTTCCTCAAAGAATTCTTTAGTGTCATATACTTTCCAAGACCAAAATGTTTCAATGCAATGTTTTGCAACGGCTTAATAGGAAAATATCTATTGTCGTGAAGGAACAAAAATAAAAATGCGGCCATAGCTGGGATAATATCTATCTGTTTGTTTAGGAATCCGAAGATAGAAACCAGGCTGGCGGCAATGAAAAACATGTTTCGGCCAGTTTTTATGCCTTTTACGATTAATAAAATGGCTAGAAGGTACAATGGAAGCGATATGGGTTCTGTGACGAATTGCCTGAGATAAGATGATATAAACGGATTTGTGACCAACACAAAAGACGATAAAATCGCTATAGATTTTTTAGCATTGAGCTCCCTCAATATCATGTACATTAGAGGTGCGGATACAGCAGAAATTAAAATCATCGCCAGCCTAAGGCTGGCAAAAGAAAAACTATTCTGTATCATGGGCATCCCAACCAACATTGTTAGGTAGGATGTCGATTGTAACCAATTCGGTTGCGTTTTGCCCTCCAGCAGAAGCCTTGTTTGCTTCACATAAGCAAACTCATCGTCCACAGGATATTCTATCAAATAAGGCGTCGATAACAGGAGTGCTAATGATATCAAATAAATAATTAAGAATAATCTATTGTCACTCCACTTAGCAATCATAATTTCACCTTACCACTTCACTCTTTACAGAATTGACATCAACAAGTTCATTGAAAATAGCATGTCTATCCCAAACCAGTCTATATTTTCCAGTTGGGTTATCCACAGAATTACTCAACCAGTTATCTAGTGTATATTGACCTTGTATATCTGTAGGTTCTATGCCATTTGCCAATAACTTATCCACCTCACACCACAACTTTTCATAGAATTGGATGACGTTTGTTGTCATTAAAACCCCAAATCCTCCCAGGACGAGTATAGTCAAAACATACGGCATCCGCTCCTTTATCTTCAATGCCAAGAATACCAGGATGAACGGCAAGAATATTATGTAATATTTTATTATGAAAACCCCTATTTTGAAGAACGTGAAAAGCACACAGCCAACCAACACTATAAAACTATAACTGCTTATATTCGATACAGTCCTATTTTGCAATATATACAAAGACAGACTTATGCCGGAGTAAGAAAAGAGTGCAGCTGAAATAAAAGCAATCAATCCGCCTTCATGAAAGATGAACGCCTTTCCCAGTATCACTACTAAAACTGCCATCAATAAAGGGCCTATCAACAAAATTACATCCTTTGATAAAAGCCTTCCTAATATCTCGATTTTAGGCTTCAAATATTTCCTAGTGAATAATGCAAAGGGCAGGAACATGAATCCAAGATATATTAAATCCTGCAATAACCTATATGGGCTTTGTATACTGATGCCAAACTGCGGGTTTAGCAACGCGTGTTCATTTGTATAAGGTACGGTTATCTTGTTTGTGATGGCTCCGGTTGTAAAATAGAGATAGGAAAAAAACGCCAGCAGAAATACCAAAACAGGACTACTTATCACAATTTTTTTCCTAAACACATTTCTAGATTGTTTCTCTTTTGAAACTACCATTTGTATCAAAAAGAACGATAAAGCAGCCAATACAGGTATGATGTCAGTCTGTCTATTCAAGAACCCCAATATACCTACGAATACACCCAAAGATAGAAATTTGTTGTCATTCCACCGTATACTTCTTATTATAAACAAGGCAGATAGCAAATAAAGCGGCAATGAAATCGGTTCTGTTATAAACTGCCTTAAATACGTTGCAACAAAAGGATTCGTAAGCAAAACTAACGCACCCAATATTGCAATATCCCTTTTCGCACCAATTTCCCTTAGAATCAAGTACATCAACGGCGTTGTAGTGGCAGCAATCATCATCATCAATAATCTTAAGTTAAAAAATGAAAGCGCATATTTGATTACAGGCATTCCTACCAGCATCGTTATGTATGATGTAGACAATAACCAATTCGGTTGCGTTTTGCCCTCTGTTAAAAGATTTGTCTGCGCAATATAGCTTGCCTCATCATCCACAGGATATTCAATTGTATAAGCCAATGAAAGCAGAAATGCAAGCGACAAAAAATACAGAAGGGCGGCATTTTTGTAAAGATTGGCTGATGTCATAATACCAGTTGCCGATAATAATGCAGCATATAAAGTTAATAAAGCGATACTTATTAAATTAAATAAACTTAAGATGTGTTTCAAATATTATCACCGATTTAGGGGAAACAATATGAAAGTCTTAGTCACAGGGGGTTCAGGCCTAGTTGGGTCATACTGTTGCCAGCACTATGCAAGCCATGGTCATCAGGTTATCGCTGTAGACAATTTCATGCGTGGCAAGCTCTTCGGGGAAATGGGCGACACAAAATCGAATGTGGAAATATTGTCCGAGAAATTCAAAAATAAGATAGAGTTCCACAATATGGACATCCGCGACGAAGAGAAGATGAAAAAATTAGTCTCAGAGGCTGATTTGATTGTGCATACTGCTGCACAACCTTCACACCCGAAATCTATTGAGATCCCACTTGAAGACTTTTCCATTAATGCATGGGGCACTTTGATGCTTCTTGAACTGACAAGAAAGTTTAATGACGATGCCGTTTTTATTAATTGCTCGACGAACAAGGTCTATGGCGAAAACCCGAATACTATACCTGAAATCATTGAAAAACAGACGCGCTACGATTATGCCGACAGAGACGGTATTGATGAAAGCTTGCCGTTAGACAACACGATCCATACTCCATTTGGCGTCAGCAAAGTTGCGGCCGACTTGTACGGACAGGAATACGGTAAATTGTATGGTTTGAATGTTGGGACTTTCAGGATGGGCTGTATAACAGGGCCTATGGCAAAGGCTGTTGAACTGCACAACTGGGAGCCATATTTCATATGGATGAACATGCAGGGCAAGACGCTGAATATTTTTGGCTTCAAAGGGAAGCAGGTCAGGGATGTCATTGATGCAAGGGATTTGGTGAGGGCATTCAGCATGTTTGCAGAAAAGCCGAGGCCTGGGGAGGCTTACAACATGGGGGGAGGAAGGAAAAATTCAATATCACTGCTGGAGTCATTCAAGCTGATAGAGGGCATCACAGGCAAGCCTATGAAATGGGTATTGAAGCCTAAGAGGGAAGGGGACCATCAGGTTTACATAAGCGACCTAAACAAGTTCAAATCACATTATCCGAAATGGGATATACAGATAGATTTGGAAACAATTTTCACAGATATTTACAATTGGCTAATTAAGTATCCACCGACCGCGTAATTCAGGTGTGCATATTGAAAAACAACCTGACAGTTATTCTGCCAATTTACAACGAAGAGAAAGCCTTGGAAAATATCATCGAGCTTGTGAACTCGTATGTCGACTGCACGATTTTGGCTGTGAATGATGCGAGCACGGACAATTCTCTGGAAATCTTAAGAAACCTTGAGAAAAAATACAAAAACCTTAAGGTTGTTTCTAGAGAAAAAAATGGAGGCCATGGGGCGGCACTTAAGACAGGATTCGCAAATGTAAAAACCGAATTTCTTGCATTTCTTGATGCGGATATGACATATCACCCGAAATACATAAAACAATTGTTACAAATTGTCAAAGGAGAGAATCTCGACTGCGCATGGTGCAACAGATTCGGCGGTAAATTCAACAGGATGCCGCTGATAAGAAGAGTTGGCAACCAAATTGTGAATATTTTGCTCTTTTTAATGACAGGCATATATGTTGGTGACGCCACATCTGGCCAAAGGCTCTTTAAGACGGCGTCGCTAAGGAGGCTTAATCCTGAAACTTTGCCAGACAAGCTGGACATGGTGTCGGCTTTATCCAAGAGAACTTTGTCGCGAAGATTGAAGTTCAAGATTATTCCATGCGATTATGCAGAGCGCGAAGGAAGGTCTAAGCTTAATCTGGTAATTGATTTTCTAAAAATGCTGAAAGATGTGATATTCGAGAAATAATTTTTAAAATGGCATAGATGGGTTTTGGACTTCCCTGTTA
>CAYIDG010000001.1:20452-21902 GCA_964362055.1 uncultured archaeon
GGTATTGCAGCAGTAACCTTTCCTGAAAACACAGACCAAAATCCGTCCCCATTGTATACTATTTCAGTTGGTCTGGCATCATCATTGTCTCTGTTAGGCAGTACCATGCGGGTTTCATATGCCGAATAAAGATATTTGCAGTTTTTCATCTCGAGCATATATTCCTTTGCTTTTTCTATGTACGTTTTGAATCTTGACTGTTTATTCGTGTCTTTGTCATAATAGCCGGTGTTATGCTCGAACTCAGGTATTTTGCCAAAACTCCTTTCCAGGACAGACAATTCGACATCATATAGCATATAGTCCTCAGAAAAGCCGAATGGCAAAATGCCAAAAAAGGGACCATCCATGACTGCGCAGCCTGTTCTGTTCAACCAAGGCGCCTTGGCGATTACAACCTCGCAAAGCTCGTATTGATATTTTTTTGTCTCAAATCCAGCCATGCCAGCTAAAGCATTCATATTGCCGTAAGTGGCGTTTATTATAGCATCATATTTTTCCACACGAGGCTTTTCCATGGTCTTGTAATGTATTTCAAACCCATTTCCGAGGTTGACGATATTCTCGACATTTGTTCCTAACAACAATGTTATTGTATCGTATTTGATTAGCATTGCCCTCAATGACTTTCGAAGCAGATTCGCATCGTACACCTTTTCCGGAACTTTTATGCACAGCTCTATCTTGTCCGATAATGTGATTGTCTTAGGGAATTCTTTTGAATATGGGAGGCCTAGCTTGGCACAAAAATTCAGGTATTCTTCGCCGCTGAGCAGGCTTCCTGATTTGGCAACGCAGTAAAAATGGTCAAAGTTGTCAACCACGGTCTCGCTGAACATGCTTCGGTAGGCCTTTTGGAAAGTGAATGATGATTTTGCTGTTTCATAGCTTCTGGGATAATGGTAGCCCATGTGTAGCCTATTTTGGTTTATGTATGATGCCCCGAGTATAATGTCGCTCTTTCTTTCAAAGAGTGTGACATGGAACCCCCTTTCAGCCAATTTCAATGATGTCATTACTCCAAAAATACCCCCGCCTATTACTGCTATATGCTTGGTGTCAACAGCGTGCACAGGGAGTTTCTTAAAAGTCATATTAACAAAATATAGAATGGCAAAATACTTAATAACCTTTTGAAATCCCGAGCAACCTCACCCGCTGTAAATCAATTCAAGCATGATGTCACCGCTCTCGCCCGATGCAACCTCTATCATCCCAAAGCCATTCCTGACGATTCCAACTTCCCTTCCATTTAAATATGCTTTCCAATATGGATGGTAGGTTATCTTAACAGTAATAAGCGAGTTTTTATCGGCAATATGGAACGAAAATTTCCTGTGTTCTATCTCATTCTTGATTACCTCGGAATTTGCGTCTTGTCCATTGATTCTTATCCAAGTTGGTGAGTAGTTTTCCAATGAAAATATAGAGAAGCTACCATATGTTACGT
>CAYIDG010000002.1:0-5281 GCA_964362055.1 uncultured archaeon
CACTCATACCGCTGTTACCAAAGCTTTAAAGCGTTACAAACTTTAAACCAAAATTTAGTTTTCATTATGATCACTAGAAATGTTCTATTCCTAATTGCGTAAACTAGTATATAAAGCTATCGAAGGTTCATTTCCTTATGGCAAGCTTCATCCTGTAGATTTGAAGAATGCAGTTGCGGTGTATCTAGACCAGATGATAGAGCCTATAAGAAAACATTTCGAAAAAGATAGGAAAGCCAAGAAATTGTACGAGTTTGTTAAGAGGCAGGAGATTACGCGTTAGATAACTTTGTCGAGTTCAACGGATAAAAAAGCTTTTATACTTTACTAAACAGTAACACTCTATGAAAAAAATGTTCCTGAGAGGGTTTCATTATTTTCACAGAAGACGTGAAAGGCAAGAGCAATCTACTTCGGAACAACAATATAATCCTAAAACTTCAGCGGAAGATTTTGTAAAACTAGTACAGGCTAGTATGCCTTATTCAGAGACTTTTGGAGATACAACAATGTATTTTTTAAATTTGGATTCTGAACCAAAAATACCAGAGTATAAAAATATGTTGGAACGAAAAGCCGAAGTAGTATTGGGGTGTGCTAGAATAACTCCGCAATTCCGACAATATATCGTTTCTCAATTGTTAATTCAATTCCAATTAGGCATGGGTCCTAGTGCGGAATATTGGACAAAAGAAGTATGTATAGATTTGGATAAAGGTGAATATGGTATATTTAATCCACAGAACGCTAAAAAAATTGAAAAGACGCTACTTAGAAAAATTCTCACGCACGAAGATGATTTAGCTATGATGACTGCTACTGATGTGGGAGGAATAAACCTTGACGAATGGGAGAGAGAATTTACTAGGTTACATAAAGAAAAACCTGTATAAGAGTGTCATATAACTGTTTTCAAAACACAATTTTCATTTACAGCCTTCCTGCAGCATTCCTTAGCATGCTTCACTATCAGCGCATGAAACTCTTGATAAAGCTGTACGTCTCTCGGAAGATTGTTCTCAAAGAATTCTCTTACTTGCTCATATTCCCACGAGTGGTTTATAACCCCCAACCTAGAAAAAATCCTTTTTGTGTATGCATCAACAACAAAAAAAGGCTTGTTGCAGGCGTAAAGCAGTATCGAATCAGCAGTCTCATTACCTATACCATTTACATTAAGTAAATCTTCTCTGGTGGCACTCTTCAAGAAATTTTCAACCGAACCGAAATTATCAATTATATATCGGGAAAACGCCTTTAGTCTTTTAGCCTTTTGGTTGAAAAATCCAGATGGTCTGATTAGTCTTCTCAATTTCCTTATATCCATTTTCAATATATCATCTACTGTCCTGCAACCGGCATCATCCAAGTTCACTAAAGCCTTTTCCACATTCCCCCAAGCTGTATTCTGGGTCAAGATAGCACCTATGCAGATTTCCCATTCTTTCGGTTCTGTGAATCCTGAAACAGGCCACCATTTGCGGGAACCATGCTCTTTTAGCAATCTTTTGTATACCTTGAGCATCATGAAATGTAGATTTTGTTCGGAAGGATATAAATCATCGGACAAGTTGAGATACGTATCTCATTGATGTCCCACATGAGACAAAACAAAAGTGTTACGATCGTAATACTCGGAAATTCCAACAAAATTTGAAATACGTATTTCATCAGTTTTCTATATGATACGTATCACACCTCTGCAAGACATACATCATTTGAATTTGTAGAAATATCTTTTATCTATCTTACCATTTATGATTTTTATTCCATCTTTTTGCAAAAGCTTAATTTTAGTTTTTAACCCACTTTCACCGCTATATTCGACTAGTTTACCATCGCTACCTACAACCTTATAACAAGGGTAATTGATTGGATCGGGATTGTTAGACATTATTCTACCGATAGCTCTAGGAGATGTTTTGCAAACTTTAGCTAAGATAGCATAGGTAGTTACTTTACCTTTAGGAATTTTCTTTAACAGTAATAATGCTTTATGCATAGAAATGTATTTAGTTAAATCGTTACTTAATTATGAGTCTTTATACCGAACCATTATGAAAAAGTGTTTTGATGAGTGGAGAGATTATTTTGTTCACATTAATAAAATTCTAGGATTTCTTGCAACTTCTTCCATAAATTTCTCTGGAGAACTCTTTAAACCATCATGCATAGTATTGAAGTATCTCCTTTCTTCATCAGTCAAAATCTCTGGAGCCATTAAATAAGCTTCGAAAAATTCGGCAAATGTTTCAGTAATACTTAGGGTTATTGGATGTCGTGTAAATAATTGTATTCTGGTTCTTTCTTTTTCAGCCAGATATTGAATTGAATCACTGGGTGCTGATTCTATTACAGGGTTTAACCATCTGTCACCTATATCCATACCTAAATCTTCTTTCATGCGTTGTGCTATGACACCCCTCCCAAATTTCCATCCGGTTAACTCACCAAAAGTGGCGTATATTGGATGGTCACGAATACTATCAGTACTATTTTCTACTTGTTTAACATAATTCTCAATATCAGTATATTTTCTAAATAAAATCTCAAAATCTATCCCATGGCCAAGTTCGTGAAAGAAAGCGGCTCTAAATCGATCTCTTTCAGTTTTAATAAATGGATAACATGCTTCGGCAGCTGGCAAATTATAGTCTAAAATCCTTCTGCCATCAGGAGTAATAAGGTTCGATTCATAAGCAATCATTAAAGGTCTTTCGTCATAAGCTGTATCTTTCCTTCCAATATCTTTAGGCCATAATCTACCTAGATAAGCCCAATCATGCATCTCATAAAAAGCTATTATTTTTACTATATTACCAGCATATGGTAGCTTCTCGCTTATTGCTCTTTCAATTTCTATTAAAGATTGGGGAGCGGGTTGGGAATTTAAATGCTTATCTGGTCTGTAGATAAATTCTTCATTGGGTTGTGTTGGAATTATAAGTCCATATGTTTCATGAAGTCTTTTTGCCAGTTCATTTAGTCCGTTATCAAGCAACATAATTTAATTACTTATTAGTAGTATTTAAAGCTTTCCTCTCCTTCCTATTCTTAATTCCACCAAATAATTCTTCGCGAGCCAAAACACAAGTAATATCAATTGAGGATATAAAGATTGCAAATAACTATCCTTTTAAGAATTAACATACAAAATTTAATCTATGCTTGATATACGGTTAATAAGAGAAAATCCTTCTTTAGTCAAAGAAAATCTAAAAAAAAGAAATGACCCGAAAAAATTAAAACTTCTTGAAAAGCTGTTAAAAACCGATAAAGAATGGAGAGATGAACAGACTGAAATAAATAAACTGAGACAAAAAAGAAATCAACTTAGCATCGAAGTAGGCAAGCTTAAAAAATCAAGGAAACCTGTAAAAAAACAATTGACAGAAGCCAAGAAAATCGATGCTTCATTAGAAAAAAATGAGAAAAAATTAACACAACTTGAAACCGAAGAAAAATCGCTGCTGATGAACATACCCAACTTGCTTCACGAAAGTGTTCCTGTTGGTAAGGACGATTCTGATAATGTTGAAATAAGGAGATGGGGGACTCTACCAAAGTTTGACTTTGAACCAAAAGACCATCTAACAATTTTGCAAGAACTTGATTTGATAGATGTCGAACGAGGAGCTAAGACAGCAGGAGAAAGATTTTATTATCTTAAGAATGAACTTGTTCTTCTGGATATAGCTCTGCAGAAGTTTGCACTTGATGTCCTAAGAAAGAAAGGATTCACAATAATCGAGCCTCCTTTGATGATTAGAAGAAAATCGTATGAAGGTGTCATTGATTTAACAGATTTCGAAATGGTGACTTACAAGATAGAAGATGAGGATGCTTATCTGATTGCAACAAGCGAGCATCCTATGGCTGCGATGTTCATGGATGAGATACTAGATGCGAGTAAATTCCCGATAATGCTTGCAGGTGTTTCTCCTTGTTTCCGAAAAGAAGTCGGTGCTCACGGTAAATATACAAAAGGATTGTTTAGAATGCATCACTTCAATAAGGTTGAACAGTTCATTTTCTCTACACCAGAGCAGTCGTGGAAATTGCATGAAGAAATACAAAGAAACTGTGAACTTTTATACCAGTCACTAGGATTGTACTATCGTGTTGTTAATGTTTGCACCGGTGATATAGGAAGCATAGCTGCGAAGAAATACGATACTGAAGTTTGGATGGCTGATGGTCAATTTCGTGAGGTTGGGAGCAATTCTAACTGTACAGATTATCAAGCGAGGAGATTAGGAATAAGATATAAAGAAGGTGAAGGCAAGCCTGTGAAAGGATTCGTCCATACTTTGAATAATACCGCATTAGCTACAAGCAGGACCATGATTGCAATAATAGAGCAATTCCAACAAAAAGACGGTTCTGTACTGATACCAAAAGTCTTACAACCTTACATGAATGGTATTGAAAAATTGGGAAAGAAATAATTTACTTTCTGTATAAGTTAAAGAGTACTTCTAATACCTCGCCCCGTGCAGAATCTGGACCAACTAAATTTGCAGTGACATATCCTTGATCATCTCGTCTATTTAAAATAACTTCGCCGCCAGATTTTGTCAAAATTCTTCCATCTCGATAAGTATGCCCTCTTGATGATTGTTGTTCTAAAAATTTTAAATATACTTCTCTGGGTAATTGAATTGAAATTCTTCCATTCATAGTATCTATTTATCAGAAAACTTTAAATAAATTACACAAATAAGTGTCATTAAATGCTTGAAGAAATCTTGGAATTTTCTAAATTAATAGGTAAACTAAAGAAAATAGAGAGAACCGGCTGGGTTACTTGGTCTAATGTGCAGAATCCTGAAAGCGTTGCAGAGCATATTTTTAGAACTGCAGTTTTAGGATTGATTGTTGCTGACATGAAAAAGTTGAATGCAGAAAAAGTAGTTAGAATGTGTTTGTTGCATGATTTGCCTGAAGCGATAATTGGCGATTGGGACCCGATAGTTAAAAAGAAGTTGGGAATGGAGAAATGGAAGGCTAAAGAAAAGGAAGCATTGACGAAATTGCTATCGATGTTGCCTGAGAAGATAAGAGGGAAATATTTGGAAGCATGGGAAGAGTTTGAAGGGATGAAGACTAAGGAAGCAAAAATTGTTAAACAGCTTGATAGATTGGAAATGATAATCCAAGCGCAAGAATATTTAGAAGAGGGTTATAAGGAAGAAGATTTGAAAGAATTCTTTGACTGGCATGCAAATGAATTTACAGATGCGGATTTGAAGAAAATCTTTGATTTAATTAACAAGGAAAG
>CAYIDG010000002.1:5291-18988 GCA_964362055.1 uncultured archaeon
AACTCTTTCCCTACTCGACGCTCTTCCGATCTTTAATTAACAAGGAAAGATCAAAGTACAAAATTCAAAAATAACAGAATCCCGTCCCCAAAGTAAAGTGTAAACAAGAGTGCCAACGGAAATGCCCCGCCAAAGCGAATCCCTTCTTTAATCCAAATGGTCTTCTTTCCGGAACTTTTAATCCTCTTCAATTCTTTTTCAGTAATTCCCTCCCATAATTTGAAATATTCCGGGACATCCCCAACTCTCAATTTCTGGACTGGTATCTTCTTTTTAAACCCAACCTCCTCAACAGCCTTGGCAAATTTCCAGATTACAAAAATGAAAATAGTAGCTAACAATGGCAAAACAGAGTTGCTTATCAGAAATTCCGCACCAATCCTTATTGATAATATATTTGATATCAACATATTAAGAACAACGAAAACAAGGAAAAGTGAAACAGAACCCAAAACAAAAATATTGCTGCTCGATTTAACATCGCTTATAAATCTCTCGATTATTTTTGTATTCACCATTGCCAAAATCGACGCGTATACGAGCATGTAGCCAGCACCTACTAGGAACAGGTTGAACAGGAAACTCAATGAGAAGGGAAACAACAGATTGGAGAACCCTGATGGTGCTGTAGGCAACAAAAATCCTATTGCTGACAACAGTTTTGCATCACCGCCTCCCCACTGCCCAAAATAATACATGAGAAAACCGAAGCCTAGAAAAGACAAGCCGGCAATAAGACTGTTAAGTATAATCCAATAATTCGATTCCGCATAAGCCTGAACGCCGTATGCAACCAGCGCCACAGCCATCATGATATACGGTATTGAATCCGGTATCTCTGTAGTCTTCAAGTCCCATATGGCTGCAATGGTAGAACCTAGGAATGCAGTAGCCAATGCAACAGTTTGATACATAAATTAATTTACTAAAATAAGATTATTAATCATTAGATTCAAATGCATAAAGGAACTTTACCAGTACCCTATATCATTGCTATAGTTTTAGGCATAGCCATACTTGCTTTAATGGGTCACTTATTCTTCCAACAATCCGGTAGTTTAGGTAGGGAAAGTTCAAAGCAAGACTGCTTACTGGCTGTAGCTCAATATTGTTCTTTTTACGACCCAAATAAATTTTGGGATACAAAATACGGCAGCAAACTTACGCAACAAAATTGCATGGAGTATCAAGCTGGAAAATATACTCCTTGCTCGCAATTTGTAGAAGCAAAGCCTATAGAACTTAAACCAACTACTAAGAAAGAAGACATAACTGTTGATGCAATAAGAGAGGTAAAAGGTTGATTCTATGAAAGGAGTCAGTCAATTCACAGTGTTTATTTTTCTTTTGATAGCTATTACTATTGGGATTGAATTTTCAATAATAAAAAGTACTTCTACTGTTGATGGATTAAGTACTGGCAAAGCATTGCCAATAACTGGAGAAGCAATTAAAATAGAGGAGGATTACAGTAAAAGGTTTACAAGCACATATGAAGCTACATTTACTTTCAAAGATTTCCCAGAAGGAGAGTATAGGGTTCGGCTGCAGTATAGACAAAAAGGGACTGATAAATGGGACAGTATGGCAGTTATGTGGGATTTAGAAGCATTGCCAAGGGAAGGCAATACAATTAAATTAAGATTCTCACCAGCAGGCATTATAGATAAGAGTGGTGTATATGAATTTAGATTGATTGGCGCTCCGGATAGTCCAAGTTCGGATAATCATGACCGTGAGAGTACCGTATTTGAAATAGAGTTTGACTTTCGGGAAGAATGTGGTAGCTCTTGTTATGGGCGCAATTGTGAAAAATATGAAGCATGCAATACTGTATTTGATGAATTTTTTACTGGCGAGTTAATGTCTTCTTCCTGTACGCTGTCTTCAAGATGTGGTGCTACATGCAATGAATGGGTAGAAAAATATCGGAACCATCCTGACATAAAATTTAGTATAAAGGATAAGCCTTGTTCTGAGTTTCAAAATTGTGTTGAGGTTGAGAAGGATGATTCTGGTGCGGATATAGCATGTGAAGGAAATTTATGTGCTGGAGATTGTACAGAAGGTCCTGAAATATTGGAAGCTTCGATAAATCCGCCTGAAGGAACATTTGGGACTGTATTCACCATACAAGCAAAAGTGCAAAGTGTATATAGTTTATCTTATGTAAGAGCTGAGATAACCTTTAGGGAAGAGACGCCAAGGCATGGTAGCACAACCATAATGCAGGTAGCCTTATACGATGACGGGGAGCACGGTGATGTAGCCAGAGGTGATGGAATTTTTGGTGAAGTGTGGGATACTTCTTATTTGCTTCCTATAAACTTCGATGTCAAGTATGAAGAAGACATCGAAATCAAGGCAACAGACGTAAATAAAAAGGAGGTATCTACAAAAATCCCGTTTCCAGTCAAATTGGAATTTATAGATGGGTTATGCAAAGAGGTAATAGAGGGTCATAATGATGAAAATTCAAATAGGGTAAATGTAGTTTTTGTTGGAATTGGATACAACGATGTAGATAAATTTAGGAAAGTTATGCTAGATTCTATAGATTTTGATGGGAGCAAAGGAGGTATATTTTCTCAAGAGCCATTTAAATCTAACAAAGAGGAATTTAACTTTTGGTACGTGACTAAACTTAAGGAAGACAAAATGAGTTGTGGAAGTATAAAAAGTAATGACTGGCAACTATGTATGGATCCTGTAAAAAAACTAGCATCTTTTTGCGCTGTAAGCAATAAATATAAAATAGGACTTTTTAATAGTGATTTCAGAAGCAGTGCACCTCTTGAGACTTCTCTGGTTTCTGCAACAGATAAAGATACACCACGTGTTGTTACGCATGAGTTTGGCCATGCCTTTGGGCTATTAGATGATGAATATATAGAGGGGAATGTCATCTTTGAAGAATCTTCTTTTGTTGGGAAAAATGTATTCTTAGGTACTTCTGATAGGTGTTTGGAAAGAGCTGGATGGAAGAACTTTATGGGAAATGGATGTGGGGAAGATGGAACTATAGATTGTATATCGGATTACAACCCATCTTCCGAGGAAATCAAGTGCACTAAGAAAGGTAAGGCATGTCATATCGAGATAGGCTGTTTTGAAGGCGTAAGGGGTTATGATAAAGATGGATTCAGACCTACTTACAATTCAATAATGCGAGACCATGAGACGGCAGTAAAAGATAACACACCCAGGGCATTTGGACTGGTAAATGAAAGGATTATATGCGATCGAATAGAAAAGGGCACAGGCTCTGCCGGAGGAATATGCAATTCCATTCCAAAAATTGTCTTTAGTTTTAGGTGAATGTAATGAACTATAAATATATGTTTGTAATGATACTTTTTATTGCAGGTTTCAATATTGATGTACTAGCTGCAGAACAAAAAGTATTTGTTCTTACACTAAATTATGATAGTGGTGCTGTTACATTAAACAATCTCATATTAACAGTTGGCATATTTAACGAACCAGTGGTCTCAGAAGGGAATTACAGCCTTGAAATATTATCATTCGATGGAAGTATTCTATATTCAGAAAAATTCGATTTCGATTTTCGAATTTTTTCAACAGCATTGCCAGAATGGTTTGACGAGAACGGGACTCAGATATATTTCCCAACGCAAGAGGAAACACGAACAATATTAAACCAAACGACCAAAGAACTGATAATTCCATATTTCTCAAATGCCAAAACTATCAATGTCTATCATCAAACTGAAAAGATTCTTGAAATTCCTGTAGCCCATTTTGCAAATGTTTGTGGAGATAATATTTGTCAACCGCATGAAAGTTACGAATCCTGTAAATTGGATTGCCCTTCTGGTGGAAAAGATGATTATTGCGACGCTGTACAAGATAACATTTGCGATCCTGACTGTATAGCTGACCAAGATCAAGATTGCAAGCTAATTAATTTACCAATTATTTTAGTTGGCGGAATGGCTATTCTTTCCATAGCTATTGTTGTTTTGTTCAAATTTAGAAAAAATAAAAGTTCGTATGAAAAACTGAAAGAAAAATGGGGTAAATAGATTATATCAAGTTTGATAGTAAGGTGTACCTGTTTGTTTGGCTATTTCTCTTCTATCTATGGCAAGCAAAATCTCTACTTCAAATCCTTTTTCTTTAAGGAAATGCGCTGTTAAACCTCTAAAACCATCACGTTCTATGAGATGGTCTCCGCCCACAACAATAAGTCCTGTACCACTATATTTAGCGGCAATTTTAGGTATACCGTCTCCCCATAAGGAATCCTTTTCTTCTATAAGCATTCTCCATTCTTCCTTAAGAGCTCTATTTATAGGTCCAGCTTTCATTCTTCTTTCAATTTCTAGTACTTTTTCTCTATATCCTTCAGGCACACCTAACCACACTGGTTGCCCTCCTGTTTCTAGTATGACTCTAACAAGTGGATGAAACATGTTATCATATGGATCGTTACTATTAGTACCTTCCAAATAAATCATGTCAGGATGCAATTCCCTGATAATTTGACTTTCTTTAGCTATAATTTCTGCAGCTGTTTTTGCAGCTCTACTTGCATGCTGCAATTCAACTAAATGACCTCTACCTAATTTACTAAATATTCTATTTAATCCTCTGTTATTTGATTGATATTGCCCTAAAGCTATAGAAGATACCCTAAGACATGCCTCCTCATACAGAAATTGTAATTTAAGGTTTTGTATTTCCTCTCCATGCAACTTCCGAACATCATCATTAAGAGAATCCCATGCGTATCTTAGTAACATCTGCGGATGAAACTCTGCTATCCCGTATAGTTTTTGTGGCATAAGGTTATTCTTAAATAATATTATTTAAATCCTTATCTGCTGTTTGTCAGTTATATTTTTCATTTAAAGAACACAAAGACTAATTGCATAAATTATCTATATTTGTGGAATCCTATATCTTTCGCTATTTCCCTAAAACATCTTCTGCAGTAGAACAACCCATACTGCCCGATAACGCCGCGATAGTTTCCACATCGCCTGCATGATTTAGTAGCCTTGCCAAACTTTTTTACAGCCAGAAAGACACCTAACCGCCAATGTCACCGAGTATGATAAGAAATTCGTCCCCGCCCTCAGCCTGCAGCTGGAACATCCTCTCAAATACCTTAGAATAGACAGCCTCAAAATTGTTCTCCAATTCAGCCTTCTTGAAAATTATTCCCCCTAGTCTGGATGTCATCTCGATTATGTTTGCCTCTTCATTCAACTTGAACACCCTTTTGCTTTAACCAATTTACAACTTCTTCCTTATTAATTTTATTTTTCGAGGTTATATCCCTTTGCTGTATTCTCCTGTGTTTAATCCTGTATCCAAGCCTTTGCAATGTAACGCAGCAATCCAGCCCCAGCATACCGACATCATGGTTGTATTTTATATTCGGCAAGTCTATGTACTCCTTTATCCCTATGCTTATGTTGCCTTGATTGTCAAGCTGCGCCCCTTTCATCTTGTTGTCCAGACTTTGGAGCACCCGGTTGAAAAATTCCTCTGCACTGTCTTTTCTCAATGTAACCTTCACTCCAATAGGGTTTCCTTTGGGAACGCCGAAAGTAGACCTCGTTCTTGATAGAGTAACCACTGGCTTTTGGCTGGAAAGCATCTCCAGCAATCTTTTGGCCCTCTCGATTTTTTCATTGTCAGTACCGCAGCCTACATTTAATGTCACCTTCTCTATCCTCAATGCACGCATAAGATTCTCCATCTATCCCACCGTTATCAAAGGCTTCTCTTTTCCAACCATTATAAAATTATCTTTCAAAACTTCTGCATCCTTTCCTTCAATCTCGCAAATAATTCTTGAAGGCTGCCTGAACTTGCCTGGTAATATCTCCTTAACCTCAACAGACTTTCCAGAATTTTTTCCTTTCAGTATAATTCCCAAACTTCCTTTTGCCAGCTTCAGATGATCTTTGATTTTCAACGACGGCACTTCAACCAATAGAGAGTCTCCTGTGCTGAACTTCCCGTCGACAAGCATGTTCTTGCCGTCATTCAGGTTCAACTGAACCCTGCCTTTTTCCACCAAAGTCTTGCCTTCTATCTTGCATATCTTTACATTCGCCTCATCTTTTGGTATCCCAATCACATTGAACCCGTCTGAAGATGGGACTACCCTATAGAACTGGTTGGATGTCGGTATAGAGATTGCATCAAACAACCCCACAGGATAAGCGTTGTCCTTTCTAATTCTGCCGTCCACTAAAATTTCACCTTTGTTGATTATTGTTCTGGCTTCCTTGCCTGTCTCAACTATCTTAAGAATATCCCTAACCAATACCTGCAACGGTATCGATTCAAACTTCCTATGCGGCCCTGGGCTCGGACTTACCGCCCACTTCTTTGTCTTTTTCGATATTCTCCAGAACCTTGGTATCAACAGTCTCTTGAGATGTGACATTTTCTTTACTTACCTCCACTTCTTTTTTTATTTCCTTGGGTTTTTCAACCTTAACTCCTTTCCTCTGCAGTATTTTTCTCCTAAATTCGTCGTCCAAACTTAAATTCGTTATCTTCAGGTTGCTTGGATGGATGGGCACCTGCACATCGGTTCCGACAGTTCTTTTTCTTGTTATGCCCTCGATAAAAATTTTGTAGTACTTCAAGTCAACTCTCGCAACCTTCCCGCTCTTTCCAGCATACCCCCCCTTCATTATCTCCACCTCATCGCCGCTTCTCAAGGGCAGGGATCTTCTTTTGTATTGCTGCCTTAGCTCTTTTGATAAATGACCTGAAACAAATTTCCTTCTTAAATGCAATGGCGCTTGGTGCAGGAATTTTCTCTGCTTGTTTGGCTTCTTGGACTTCATTCAAACCACCAAACCCGCAATCTTGCCTATGGTGTTGAACCTCTCCAGCACTTCCCTTGCTACCGGCCCTTTCACCTCAGTTCCCCTAGGCTCGTTGTTGTCATCAACAAGAATTGCCGCATTGTCTTCGAACTTCACCCTCAATCCTTCTTTCCTTCTGTATTCAGCCTTCTGCCTGACAATAATCGCACTTACAACCTGCTTCCTAATCTTTATGTCCCCTACTTTCACAGAAGCCCTGATTAAATCAGCAACGCCGCATAAAGGCTGCCTTTTCCTGACACCCTTGTAGCCCGCAACGGAAATTATCTCCAGCAGTTTGGCACCTGTATTGTCTGCACAGACTATTCGGCTTCCTACCCTCAACCCTTTAGAGACACTCGCCTTGACCGCTTTCACTTTATCACTCCTACAACAACAAATGCCTTGGTCTTGCTCAAGGGCCTGCACTCGGCGATTGCAACCACATTCCCCTCTTTGGCATGTATGCATTCGGGATTATAGGCGACTAGCCGGCTGTGCCTTCTTTCAAACCTTTCGTATTTCCGCAGGTAATGCTGGTAGTGCCTTTCTATTACTGCAGTCTTCTGGGCTCTTGTTGAAACTATTTTACCTTGGATGATGTTGCCTCTGACTGGCAATGTGCCGTGGAAAGGGCAATGTGAATCCTCGCAGATTTTCTCAGGTGGCTTTACGTCTATTCCGATGTTTCTTGCCTTCATAAAGATACTCTATTAATTAGAAAAGACATGCTTTTATTGCTTTTTAAAAGGAGTTAAGATACACAAAAGGTTAAATTTAATAAAACTAAATCTGATTTATAAGGTAGACTAAAATGAATGCAGACTATGTTCGACTTACAGGAACTGTCAAAAGGAAGGTTCCGTATCATATCGCCATAATCAATGAGCTACCTCTGGCCACTCAGGAAGATGATAGGGAACAAGCTGTCGAAGAGGTCAGTAGGGCACTACGGGCATATTTGGTAACTAATGAAATATTGGGGCAGGTCTATTCAGTCATGGAACGTACTGGACACTCTGGTGAATTGGATGAGAGGGAATACTTTGAACGACTCATGAAAGCTATTGACGGAAATAGAAGAAGAGTCACTTGGAAAGCTCCTTCTGTCAGTGGTGAACAAGGATTCGATATTGATTTCCCCCTTAGAGACGGATAGAACAGATTATGATGGATAGAATTATCAGAAACAACTATTGAATTTTACCATCTCGGGAATTTTTTCTTTATCCTGTCCTCTGGTCTAGATATAAGTAGTTTGCCGTCAACCTGAACTTTTGTCTTATTAGGAAGGGTAAAAACAAACACACAATTCCCTTTTATCACAGTTTTTTCCTTGTTTTTAGTCTCGATTTTTAAAGTGTTGTAGGTTTCATCTATCACTTTGCCGGATAATTTTGACTGAGTTGGGTCTGTTGATTTTATAACTTTCACAGGTAAGGAAATCAATTCATGCCTTACTAGATTGTGAGGTATTATTGGCATAATTTTCAATTATTTTATAAGTTTAATTTCCTTGTGTCCCAGCTGGGACACTATAGTTAAGTACATCATTTCTTTTTTCCCTTGAAACCCAAAGCTGCAGAATTAATGCAATAACGCAATCCTGTCGGTCTAGGACCATCACCAAAAACATGTCCCAAATGCCCGCCACATTTTTTACATAAAACTTCTGTTCTATTCATCATCAAAATGTTATCTCCTTTTGTCTCTACACTATCCTTAGAAGCAGGCGTCCAAAAACTCGGCCACCCAGTGCCTGATTCGTATTTTGTATCCGAAGAAAACAATTTGTTTCCACAACCAGCACAGACATACATACCTTTTTTCTTGTTATTATAATATTTTCCGGTAAAAGGTATTTCAGTTCCCTTTTTTCTCAATATCTGGTATTCCTCAGGAGCAAGGCATCTTTTCCATTCCTGCTCAGACTTCTTTATTTTTCTCATACCAAAACTAACTGACTTCAATCTGGTCTGCCGAATATCCCAACTTAACCAGGATATCCTTCACCCTGTTCTTATGATCCCCTTGAAGCTCTATATGATTATCCTTGTAGGTCCCGCCGCATGCCAGCTTTGACTTCAACTGCTTTGCAATGCCTTTAGCGTTGTCGGTTATCCCCTCAACAATAGTTATGGGCTTGTTGAATTTTCTAACCTCAAGGAATACCCTTATCTTGTGCCCTGCTCGGTCTATGGCTACGCATGCGCATATGTCAGAAGGCAAACCACAGCGTGAGCAAACGTTTGCCATCATCGGACTTCTGCACTTGGGGCATACTTCGGCCATTTTTACTTCTTTACCTCTTTCTTCTGGTGTTTGATTGTAGCCAACCTAGCGATTGTCTTCTTCAGAACCCTTATCTTCCCGGGATTCTTGATAGGCCTCCCCATCTTCACATTTCCATGCTCTTTGAGAAGTTCCAGCCTTAGTTCAGATAGTCTTTTATTTAAGTCATCAGTTTTCATTTCTCTTATCTGTTTCGCCTTGAGAATTGCCATTTGCTCTAAACCTTTATCATCGTTTCAAATATAAAAATCTAACGCTTCTCATCCGGAGCTTCCTTGATCACAACTTCCTTGGGCTTCTCCTTCATTATAAAAACCTTGATGCCGACTATGCCTGGTTTAATCTTGGCTCGCGCATACCCGATATCAACAAGCCTCTCTGCATATTCGCCAGAGAACGCGACGAAACCCCTTTTGAATTTCTGGAACCTGCTCCTTTCGCTGCCTGCCAGCTTACCTCCGACATGTATTGAAATGCCAGTGGCTCCCACCACCGTAACCTTTTCAAGATAATAGTTTGCAACCTTCTTGAAGTTTATCCCCCTTTCTATGGCTCTGGCAATCCTGCTGGCGATTATGTTTGAATCTAGGAATGGGTTGTCAACCTCCTTAACGTCAACCAAGGGATTCTCGAACCCGAACTTCCCCTTGATTTCTTCGGCTATTTCATTTATTCTTCTGCCACTTCTGCCGATTACCAAACCGGGCTTGTGCGCAAAAATTATTATCCTAGTTCCCAAAGGTGTTCGTTCGATTATCGTGTGGCTGTAGCCGGCTTTCTCGAACTTGTTCCTCAAGAATTCCTCTACCTCGGATTCCTTTATCCCCTCTTTGACAAACAGTTTCTCGATCGCCATAGATTCAATTATTGGTGGGGGCGGTTTTTAAGGTTTTGGTTAAGTTGAATAGTATACTTTACGCAATACTGGAAGATTATGTACACAAAATAAATTAATATGCTTGTCGCCTAAATGATTTAATAATATGTTGGAACAAACACTATATGACGAAGCTGATTTGATAGGTAGTGTATACTCGACAAACCTAGAGCCTGATTTTGCTATAGTTTATCATGATGGGCATGGATTACGCAATTTAGCTATTTTCCCAAATAACAGAAGAGGTGAAATCTCGATAAAAGCGATACAGGATGACCTTCCGATATTTGTACTCGATAATAGCTTGGGTTACTGGTATCAGTTAGAAGCGGGAAAAGAAGAAATACTAAGACGAGGTGATGGATATGGGGTAGGAAAGCATGGTGATTCTGCACCATCTATTCGTCAATGGGTTGTGTCACAGAAAAGTCACTAAATTTATCTTTCTTCTAAAACTATCTCTATGTTCGCAGTCTTGGCTTCCCTTCCCCTGAACTTGAACCTTGATTTGGGCCTTACGAATTTCCTTGCTTTATCGGTTTTCGCTATCTTTACAAAAAGTTTTTCTGTATCCAAATTTTTCTGTCTGGCATTTGCCTCTGCTGAATTCAAAACTTGTAGAAAAGTTTTAGTAACATTAGGATAATACTTGCCATCTATATTCACCTTTTGGTTGAGTAAATCATTGAGGAATTGTTTGGCTTTATCAACTTTCATCCCTTTTAATTCCTTTGACAATATGAGTGAACTTTTGAAAGATATTCTTGCGTCTGATAATTTGGATGAGATTTGCATACAAATCAACTAATTTATGTCTTAGTGGCGATGTGTTTTGAACCCTTACTCGCACCAATCCCAGGAGCAGAATTTTTAACACGCCCTATAGGAATGGAATATTCTCCAACCCTATGCCCAATCATCTCTTGGGCAATAACAACATTAGTCCACTTGCTATTGTCACCAGCCTTGGCTCCTCCCTTGTAAACACCCAATTTAGAGCCAACCATCTCAGGCAAAATTACCATATCCCTCACATGGGTCTTGTGGAACTTCTCAGGACTCTTTCTTATGCTCTCCAAAAGCTTCTTCTGCTGTTCTGTCAATCCCCTTTTCAAACTCCTTCTGTTTCTAGATGGCAGCAACCTGGCAATCTCATCAATCGACATCTTCTTCAATTCCTCGAGCGATTTCCCTCTGTAATGAAATTCCTTCACCATATTATTCACTTACTTATTTTCATAGATATAAGAATTAACTTCCTTTCCTTTTCCCAGTTCTTCTTGCCGATATGCTGCCTACTTTAGCTCCTGGTGGGGCGTGCCTTGACACAACTCTTGTAGGCCTTGGACGATGGCTTTTACCACCGTAAGGATGGTCTACAGGATTCATCACAACACCAGCTGCTCTGGGATATATCTTGCCTCTGGTATGCAATGCATGCCATTTCTTGCCGACTTTTACCCATGGCTTCTCTACTCTACCACCACCTGCTGGTATGCCTATGGTAGCCCTGCATCTTCCATCTATTTCTTTAACCGCTCCTGAGGAGAATTGAATCAAAATATTGTTGCCAGACCTTCCTATGACTTGTGCGAAAACACCGCTGCTCCTGCACAATTTAGGACCTGAACCGGGATAGGTTTCTACGCCAAATATTTTTGTACCTTCAGGGATCTTTCCCAATTCCAGGACATTTCCAGTAGCAACATCACCATCGTATCTAATTATATCGCCTGCCATCAAACCTTCTGGGGCTATGTGAAAAACCTCCTTTCTGCCATCAGTTTTTATTATAGCAACAGGTGCGCTTCTTCCTGGGTCATGTAGAATGTCTGCAACTTTCCCAGTGATGTTTTTAAAAGGAAAATAGTCTACTTTGCCCAGATATCTGTGGCTTGGAGCTCTGTATCTCTGGCTTCCCTTTCCCCTTGCTCTTGGAATTATTCTTTTCCCCATACAATCACACTATTCCCAATTTAACAGCAACATCAATAGCTTTGAATTCTGGCTTCAACTTAACAAAAGCCTTTTTCTCTCCCTTAGGTGTTATCACTGTATTCACCTTATCAACCTTGACTTCAAAGACTTTCTCCACAGCTTCCTTTATTTGTTTTTTATCTACCTTTCTATCTACCATAAATGCAATTTTATTTTCCTTCTCTATCAATGCCACGGATTTTTCTGTCATGTGCGCGAATTTCAAAATTTTTAGTGGCTCCATTTTCATCACTTTAATTTTTCTATAGATGATTTTGTAAAAATTGTCAATCTCCCTAAACTAGCGCCAGGTGCAAGATATTCTGCAGATAAATTTTCTACTTTACAAATATTGCATCCAGTTAAATTCCTAACGGCCTTACCAATTCCCTTGTCTTCTGCAATTACAAATAAAACTCCTGTTTTCCTTTTATACTTTCTGCCTCTTGATTTTCCTTTGCCTGCCCTAACTTTCTTTTCTTTAATTCTTTCTAATTCTTCCTCTAATCCAATTTTTTCTAGAAATTCTGCCAGTTCTTTTGTTTTGGAAATTGACTGCACCTTATCATCAACAACTATTGGTAATTTCAATTTCTCAACTTTATGTCCTCGTTTAGCAACTAACTCTTTGATTGCTGTTGCGGCAATAGCCGAATGTATCGCCTTTCTTCTTTCCTTGTCATTGATTTTTTGCTCCCATACCTTCTCAACCAACGGAGGGAACGCTTCCCTTCCTTTAACGGCTTGTGGAGCGAATCTAGCTCTGAATGTCAGCCATGGCACAGTCTTTCCATGTATCCTCGGTAATCTCGCCATCTCCCTTCCAATCATCGCCCATCTATGAGCACCAGTTCTCCCAGGTCTACCGCCATTGAAATGTGCGCCAGTTCTTTTGCCTGCCAAAGGACTGGTTCCATACGGCTGTCTTCTTTTGGTTTGACTAGATAATACAGCACGCAAAATTAAGTCTTCCCTGATTGGTTCGGAAAATACTTTAGGCAATTCTATTTCTTCAATCGGTTTGCCGCTTAAATCTAAAACACTAACTTGCATTTACAATTCACCATTCACTTCACAATCTCTTTAATCTCTGGAACCAATAATCTCAGCTTTGATGGCCTGATAGCTGGCCTTAACAACACCAGTCTTTTCTTTGCACCAGGCACAGAGCCTTGCAACAAAATATAATCACCCTTTATAACACCATACCTAGTGAACCCTGATTTAGGGGTAATGTCGCCATCGCCAATCCTCAATACCCTTTTATTCAACTCAGTCCTTGTGAATGTCCCTAATTGCCCTGCCATCGGCGATGTCCAGAGAACTCTCCCCGGTGTCTGTGCTGCTATGGCTCCAACATGCCGCCTTTTCTGTTTCGCATGCCTAGATTGTATCCTAACACCGAATCTTTTCACAGGGCCTGCTGTGCCTTTTCCTTTTGTAACGGCAACGACATCAACCAACTCACCCTCTTTTACTACATCACTAGGCTTTATTTCCTTGCCAAGCATTTGTTTGGCAAAGGGCAGTTTTTCACCTGCATTCACTCCACCGATTCCTATTTCAAATACCTCAGGGGTTTTTTTACCCATGCCAGAAAGTCTGGGTTGAGTGGAAACTATCAAGCGCAAGTTTGATATCCTGTCTAAATTTTTCTCTATTGCCGCCAAATTTTCCTCGGGCTTGAAATTGCC
>CAYIDG010000003.1:0-18263 GCA_964362055.1 uncultured archaeon
AGTAGCAGGTTTCGTCCTCGCTTCTAGCTTAAATTTGCTGGAAGTGGTGCCAAGCTTGTTCATTTTAATCCCAGGCTATTTAGAAATACAGGGAAGCATATCCAGTTCGATAGCCGGCAGATTAACTGCAGGCCTTTTTCTTGGTGCCATAAAACCTAATTTCAAAGCACAGCGCATAATAGTCGGAAATATAGTTGCCGGCATTGCCTTATCTTTGATGGTTAGCCTGTTTTTGGGTTTGACAGCTTACCTTTTCGAATTTCTTTTCTTCAATACACGCGGCTTCACCGTAATTTTCATCTCCATATTAGCATCTGCAATAGCAAGCCCTATATTGATTTTGGCAACGGTAGTCTCCTCTATCTGGTTCTTCAGAAAAGGGTTTGATCCGAACAATATAATGGGCCCGTATGTAACAACACTCGGAGATATAGTCGGTGTTATGTCGCTAATCTTTGCAGTGGTATTGGTGGTTTCTATATGAAAGTCAGACAACTAACTGCACATCTGAAGAAAAGAATAATGAAGATCCCTAGGCACAAACACCATGAAATTTTACACCACATCCATAAAAAACATCGGTTGTCAAAGAAAACTTTGTTCTACATGAAAGAATACGGACCGAAATCCCATCTGGTCAGTGAAATCATCAAAGACAGCATGCCAGTCCTTTTGTTATCGGTTCTATTGACTTCTTTTGCCGGTTTGGCATTAAGATCTGTTTTGGACAAACTGATATTCTTGGTTCCTTTGGTAATAATGATTCCAGCACTTAATGATATGATTGGTGATAGGGGCAGTGTAATAGCATCGAAATTCACCACAGGACTATTCTTAGGCAAAGTAAAAGGAAATCCGTGGGTATCAAGTTTTGTAAAAAATTTGTTCAATGTCAATATTAAGGTTGCTGTGGCTTCTGCCATATACCTGTCTTTGTTGGCTTTGTTTTTCTCATTGGTGAAGGGCTTTAATTTAAACGTAATCTTTGCTGCAAAAATAATTCTAGTGGGCATGATATCAGCTGTAATCATTGTAAGCATTTTATTTGCTGTAACCGTTGTAATCGGTGTTAAAATTTTTAAAAAAGAAGAAGATCCGAATAATTTCTTGATTCCCATATCAACTTCAATCGCAGATGTGGTAACATTAGTAGTTGTTTCCCTGTTTGCAATTTTGCTTTTTTAAGTTTGTTCGCATAATGTAATAAGAAGTGTGATTAAATTGTACGATTTAATAATCATTGGCGGTGGGGTAGTAGGCTATGCAGGAGCTATGTACGCTGGAAGGATGCAACTGAAAACTTTAGTGCTGGGTGAAATCCTTGGGGGAACGATAATTTTGACTGATGTTGTAGAAAATTACCCTGGTTTTATTCGATTAACTGGACAAGAGCTTGCAGATAAATTGAAAGAACATGCGTTAGATTATAAGGATTATGTTGAACTGAAAGAAGAAAAAGTAATAAAAATAAAAGGAGTTGGGAATTGTTTTGATGTGTTTACAAGTAATGGTAAAAAATACCAATCAAGAACGGTAATATTTGCAACTGGAATGAAACATAGAGAATTGAATGTACCTGGTGAAAAAGAATTTTCAGGTAAAGGTGTGCATACATGCATGCTATGCGACGGTTTCTTTTTCAAAAATAAAATAGTTGGTGTTGTAGGCGGGAGCGATTCTGCAACGAAAGAGGCATTATTGGGAACGCAGTGGGCGAAGAAAATTTACATAATCTATCGTGGTGAGAAGATTAGGCCAGAGCCTATAAATGCAAGAAGGATTGAAGAGAAGATAAAAGAAGGCAAGATAGAAATTATCAACAACACGAATGTGAAGGAGATAAAAGGTGCTGATAGAGTTACTCATGTAATTTTTGACAAGCCTTACAAGGGTAGTGCTGAATTCAAACTAGACGGCTTGTTCGTTGAAATTGGTGCTGACCCACAATCGGAATTGGCTAAGTTCTTGGGTGTTAAAACGAACGAAAAAGGTGAAATAGTCATAGATAGGGAAGCTAAAACAAATGTTCCTAGTGTCTTTGCTGCTGGTGATGTGGTTGATACTAAATTTAAACAGGCAATTACTGGCGCTGGCGAGGCTGTGTTAGCTGTCTATTCTGCCTATACGTATATCAACACTACAGAAATGATTTGTCCTACTAGCGATGAAGAGATTGAGGAAAAGGGTAAAAAAGTTAAAAGAAAAATAAATTAGTCTACTTTTTTATCGCATCTTCACTTCGGCTAAAATTAATTCTTTTCTTATTTCTCTAATCATATGCTCAGTTGTCCAACTTCTGACGAATAAATCAAAAATTTAAAGAAAAAACAAAAAATCTATAATTTCTACTTCCCTGTTTCTTTATTGAGGTGGACCGCAACTTCCGCACATTTTCATCACTCCTTTATTCCTAAAGCTTTTGATAATCGAGTCACGTCATAACCGATAATAATTTCGCCATCTATTTCAGTAACCGGTATTCCAGTCTGGCCTGATTTCTTAACCATCTCCTCCGTAGCTTTAGAATCTTTATCCACATCTTTGTTCACAAATTTAACCTTATGTGCATTCAACCATTCCTTGGTTTTGTTACACCAAGGGCACCAAACTGCTGAATAGACTGTTACTTTGTGTGCCATTTTTATCTATCTACCAATTGTTTGTCAATTCAGATATATCTTACTTTTAATGGTAAAAACATATGTTTAATCATTTTGGTGGCTGGCAACCACAAGCACATACCTTATCGTGCTGTTCATGTCCACACATTTCGCATCCCAATTTTTGGGCATGTAAACCATTTAAACTGTTAGCTTAATCTAAATAGGCGATCGTATTCCAGTTAACTCTACGAATAACGCCAAGACTCTTGAGAAGTTATTGGTGAAAACTATTATACCTAGAGCAATTAGAAGAATGCCGGAGATTACGTTAACTATGCCAAAATATTTGTTTGCTTGTTAGTCCAGATGAATAAAAAATACCACCTACTACTAATAATAAAAATAAGAAAACTATGCTAACTTTAGGCAATTCGAATTGTATTCTCATATTTTATTGCACTTAAGATTTCTTGAACCCACCCAGATAATTAATTGTAAACAAAAGCAGTCCTATGCCAAATAAATTTATCAGCCAACCGAATTGCGTCAAAATTCCTATTGCACTAGCTGGCAAGAGCAATACACCGAGGGATGCGCATGCTGGGCATTGGGCAACCATGAACAGACCGAATGTAGCACCAGAACTTGCGCCTACACTTTTAACTTTTGCATTTGCAGGACAAACTTTTGGCTGTCTCCAATTGTATATTTGGAAGGAAAATGCCATTCCGAATAATATTGCAAACGAAATAAACAAAATAGCATTATACCAAGGTATTATTGTAAGCCATAAATCGATATTTTGAACTATTCCCAATACTTGGGTATAGATGTAAAGCAATGACATGCCCAATGAAGAAATTATTGCAAGTGCCAGATAGTTCGACTTTCGCAATATCTTTAAAATCCTCATTATAACCAAATTAGTAATTAATGAAATTAATCCTTTTGTTTAATATTTAAATTTTTATTTTAGGCAGCCAATTCAGCATCAATAACCTGTTTGAATGCTGAGAAAGGTTGGGCTCCTACCAATTCCAAACCATTGATGTAAAATGTTGGTGTGCCTGAAACGCCTGCAGTGCTTCCTTCCTGGATATCACCCTGAACCTCTGTTCTATACTTAGCCGAATCAACGCAACCATTAAACTTTGCAGTATCCAATTTCAATTCTGCGGCATATTGCTTAGCCAAATCAAACGCATTGCTTTTGCCAGCCCAGTCGGACTGCTTTTCGAATGCGAGATTTCTGAATTTCCAGAATTGTTCATTTCCCTGTTCGAATGCGCATTGTGCTGCTTCCTGCATTTCATCTGCTTCTGTGTGGAACGGCAATGGGAAATCTTTCTGGACGAATAAAACTTTGCCTGCGTCCACATAATCTTTTATAATCTGGGATTCTGTCTGGTCGTGGAATCTCTTGCAGAATGGGCATTGGAAGTCGTCAAAATTAACAACTAGAACTTTCGCATTCTTATTGCCTAATGAGGGCTCGCCTGCCGTATCTACTTGAACTCTTAATGGCTGGGAAGGCTGTGTCTGTACTTGTTGTGTTGGTTGTTGTGTTTGTGTAGGCTGCAATACCACAGCTTGGCTTGTGATTGGGAAAGTGTTGCCCATCAAATAACCGACAAAAAGAACTGCTACCATCAATACTATTGTAGTCGTTGACAGTTCTATTGTAATTTTTGGAATTTATTTCACCGTTTTTTATAATTTGATATATAGGTTTAAATAGATTATTTATGTAGCTTAAATTATTCTGCTCGTATCTAAGAAGCGTTTACTGCAGCTAAAGCATTAACTAATCCATAACCGTAAGACGTATCGAACCCAGCTTTGCCCAAATCTGCTGCAGTAGAAGTCAATTTACTAGTAACCTGGTCTGGAGTCAAACCAGCATTCTTCTGCTTCATCAAAGCTACAACAGCACTTACATGTGGGGTAGCCATGGAAGTCCCGCTCCAGCTTGCGTATCCTCCGCCTAGTACAGAAGATAAAATTGTAACACCAGGAGCACCTAGATCTACTGCTCTTCCTCTTCCAGAGAAACTGGCAACTTTATTACTGTCATCAACCGCTCCAACACCTATAACCTTGCTTATGCATCCTGGAATTGAAACACCTGAACTACCGGAATTCCCAGCAGCAGCGACAACAGATTTCCCCTTGCTTCTTGCATAATTGACTGCTGCAGTTAATGATGGTAGAACATTATCGCAAGTTCCTTTGTAAGTGTATGGTGGGCTTGTACCTAGACTCATGCTTATTGCATCTGCAGCAACATTATCAGCAACATGATAAATTGCTTCTATGACATCAGAGAAGTAACCTCCACCGTTTGCGTTTAAAACTTTTCCAGACCATACTCCTGTTGCTGGTGCTACACCAACAGCGTTTGAATTAACACCATTTGCAGTTATTATACCACTAACGTGAGTTCCATGTCCATTATCGTCTTCAAAGCTTGTACACCCATCAATAAAACAAGCGCCGCCAGCAACACTACCGACAAGTTCAGGATGGTCTGTATCGATACCTGTATCCAAAACAGCTATAACTCTACCGGTTCCAGTGTAACTCAGTGCCCAGACATCATCAGCATTTATCTGAGGAACAGAACTTATGTCTACAGCAAAAACTTCCAAGTCAGGTTCTAATGCCCTTGCTGAAACTACAGCATCGGGACACTTTAATGCTGCAACAACTTTTCCCTTCTTGATAACAGAACAACCTTCGGAAACTAATGCGTCTACATCTGAAGCTTGAGCGATAACCCTTTGATGCCCTAAGTTTGGATCATTGAAAGGAGGCGCATTTCCCCCTTGCGGAGGTACAGGGGCATCTGCATTTCCTTTTGAAGGCAAAACAGGCTTTGAAACTACTAAAGTTGATGCTAGGAAAAAAGTGGTGATTACTGAAATGACAATTAATAAAGTTAGCCTATTCACGTCTACACCCAGTATATAATTTAGCAAAGTATTTAAATAACTTTTGGCATTAATTCCTTAGGCGATGTTGGCAAGGTAGCTTCGCTCGCATGTCAAAGTGTGAGTGAGGAAGTTCTCTCCACCCGCTAACTAACAAAGGCTGAGAAGCCTGCATCAGAATCAGAAACGGGACCACTTACCTCTGTAGCAATGAGCAGTAGTGAGTTGGGGTAAGATGGATGAAACGGTCTGGTGCTGGTTGGGTGCAAGCGTAAGCGCTTAGACAAATGCTACCGTGAACATAAGAGAGGCTATTGCCGACACGCCTTTTTATTTTTACTACCTAGTGCAAAAGACTATATCGTACAATATACAAATCCTTTGCTTTCTCTGCCCCGTATGCTCTACCTACTGTAAATGGCAAATTACGTTCGGCTGATTTTCTTCCAACATCCTCATTTCTTACTCCTTCTGCAGTTTTGGTCACAAATAGTATTCCTGTTGGATCTTGCTCCCACAAAACAGCACTACCATATAAATCTCTTAAATACAATCTCATATTTTCAGTTGCTTTTGCAGACCGCCTTAAGCCTTCTTGTAATTCTTCGTATCCCCTAGCTCTTACTTCTATTTTATGTTGCACGGACCTTTTTATGGCATTATAAAATGTGCGATTAAATATTAGTTGTGCTGGTAGACTTTTACCTTCTTGTAGTATATAACTAGCAAGTAAAATTTTTCTTACTTCTGAAAGTGGCATATGGTCAAGATCTAATTCTGCGTTTGGAACTATTCTTAATGCAGTACTAACAACTTCATGAGGAGGGGCATTTAATAACTTTGAACCCCAAGCTTTTGCATTTAATCCTCTATAGATCATAAACCACATATATTCTATTCCATCAATCGCACCCAATTGTACTTTCTGTTCTACTGGCCAATTCTGTTGTCGGGCATATTGGATAATCTGGCTTACAAGTTTTTCAGGATGGTTAGGAAAATATATTCTCAAAAATTCCTTAGAATCTTCGTATATTGACTGTGTAAGTGCCTCTAATTTTTGTTCTTCTGCTGAATCACTTTTAAGATTGAGGATGTATTCACTCAATTCTTCGGGCCATTTTATTTCTCCAGCAATCTTTTCTAAATTGGTTCTTTCGGTGGGCATTTAAATCATCTTTTCAATGTCTACAAATAAACATGTTTAGAGTACAAAAGGTTTTTAAATTAACTATTGTAAGTGAAATATATGGCGACCAAAGATAAAGTGTATATGCCAGCGGGAATAGGAGGTTTGATGCGTTATCAGGAGGAAGGGGAGCAGCTTATCAAGGTTAAGCCCAAGCAGGTTGTATGGATTGTTGTTGGAATAGTTGCAGTTGAACTGTTGCTGAAATTTTTATTCTAGATTTTGGATTTTGCTAGTGAGTGAAAAGTTATAAATAAATTAAAAAAACTTATTCTATTATGAGAATTTTAGAACATGCGCTTGTAAATTATCTTGGAAATGATTTAGATGGTTTAGAATGTAAAGTACAGACAAGAATTCTAGAAAAACTTAGAAGCTATGAAGCAAAAACTACTGAAGAATACTATCTACCAGCTTTAGACTATCTTTTATTAGCAAATCAATTAGGAAATGAGGGTATTTCAGGTTTAGCAAAAAATGTTCGGATTGCTGGAAACGCATTAATACGAATTTTTTACCATTTAAAATTACCAATGCGAACTGATGAAGACACGGAATCTTATATTTTACCATTTTATACAGAAACAAAGGGGAATATCGCAGAGACTGCAAGGAGAACAGGTTATTCTGGTGACTATATTAGTCGAATATGGAGAAACAACGGCCTGAAACCTGTAAGACAAAAGCCCAAAATCCTAAAGATTCCGAAGGAATGGGACAAAGGAAAAATAATTGGAAGATTAAGAAAAGCAGCTGACGAGTTAGGCCATTCTCCTACACAAAATGATGTTGACGATAGCTTATACTATGAGGCAAGATATGCTTTTGGGTCTTGGAATACAGCAAAGAGTGCTGCTAGTTTAGAGGTATACCAAAGGAGTAGACGTGGAGCTGTGCGGGAAATACTAAAAGGCAGACCTACTGCTACATCAAGAATAAGAAACTACTTGAATAATAATCCTTCGACGATGGGTGAGATAATAAGAGACCTACAATTAACTGAAAGTATATTTCCATCAGGCCAACATAGACTAGATAGACTAGGTATTGAACATGTTGGTCCAAAAAAGAAACGAATTTATTATCTTCGAGGTCAAGAAGCTTTTCTTCCGAACGAATATCAAAATAACGCCGAGCCTACCCGTTAATAATATTTATGACAGTAAAACTTGCAGATCAAAAAACTATTCTTGAAGCTGTTAAGCGTTTAAACAAAGTATATCCAAATGCTAAATACTATCTCAATTGGAGTACTCCTTTGGAATTGTTTGTTGCCGCCATATTATCCCCACAAGTCAGGGATGAAGTTGTCAACTCATGCACGCCAAAATTATTCGCCGCATATAAGACTGCAAGAGATTATGCTACCGCTAACTTAAAAGAATTCATTGAAATCATCAAACCAATAAGCTTTCCAGCTATGAAGGCTGCCAGAATACAGAAGGCATGCAAAATCCTTGTTGAAAAATTCAATGGAAAAGTTCCTGATACTATGGAAGAATTAACAAAAATCCCTGGAATAGGAAGAAAGACTGCTAACACAATTTTAATGAACGCATTCGGGAAAGTTCTAGGCATACCGGTTGATACACATGTTCAACGCTTGAGCTATAGATTAGGATGGACAAAAAATAAAAATCCCGATAAGATTGAACAAGATTTAATGAAGCTTATACCAAAAGAACATTGGAAAATAATTCCTTATCAATTAAAAGCGCATGGCAGAGCTGTATGCAAAGCACCAATTCCAGATTGCACCAGATGTTTTTTATTTGATATCTGCCCACGAAACGGTGTTAAAAAGTATAATTAGTAAGGCACCCTAGACGCTTTTTTACGAAAATTTCTAACATTATGCATAATATAAGTAAGTGGTCTAACCCTTTCGGGGTGCTCATCATAATATTTTTGAAGATGTGGAGGCAATGCTTGATAGGGATATTCCAATCTTAGTTTAACTATTTCGTATTCAGTAGGATTCTCTGGCTTCACTCTTACATTTCCCCTTTGTAAATACTTTTTTAAAATACCTTCTCCTACAGAAACATGATCAGTTGCATGCCTGCCATCAGTTGCACGTCTGCCAGCCATTTGTAAACTAAATAGAATTAGATATTTAAATCTTTTTTAATTAACGACAGTGAATAAACTATTATGAAGAATTTCGAAATTGCCAAGATTCTTTACAACATTGCTTTATATCTCGAGATGGAAGAGGAACAGTTCAAGCCTAGAGCCTATGAAAAAGCCGCGCATTCTATAGAAGCATTACCCGAGGAATGCGGTGATATCTACCAAAAAGGTGGCATTAAGGCGTTAATGGGAATTCCCGGTGTAGGGCAATCCATTGCAGAAAAGATTGAAGAGATAATTAAGAATGGGAAGTTGAAATACTATGAACAACTGAAGAAAAAAATCCCTGTTGACATAGAGCAATTGACATCAATAGAAGGTGTAGGACCCAAGACTGTAAAAACGCTTTACAAAAAACTCAAGATAAAAAACGTAGAGAATTTGGAGAAGGCTGCCAAGTCTGGGAAGATAAGAAGACTAGAAGGATTTGGAGAAAAAAGCGAACAGGACATTTTAAAAGGCATACAATTCTTCAAAAGAAGCAAAGGGAGGTTTATTCTTGGATTCGTATTGCCAATTGTCAGGGATATCGAAACCAGATTAAGGCAGTTGCCTGAAGTGAAGAAAACCGTGATAGGCGGCTCCTCAAGAAGGATGAAGGAAACTATAGGAGATGCGGACATCCTAGTCGTCTCAGACAAGCCGCAGAAAGTGATGGATTATTTTGTAAAAATGCCTGACGTGGTTGATGTAATCGGCAAAGGTGAGACAAAATCTTCTGTGAAATTGGAGATTGGTTTGAATGTTGATGTCAGGGTAATTCCACCGGAAAGCTTTGGCGCTGCGTTACAATATTTCACAGGCAATATAGACCATAATGTTGTTTTAAGGAGTATAGCGAAGGAGAAAGGATGGAAGTTGAACGAGTATGGAATTTTTAAAGGCAACAAGCAAATTGCTGGGAGGACTGAGGAAGAAGTTTACGAGAAGTTGGGAATGAAGTGGATGCCGCCAGAGTTGAGGGAGAATACTGGAGAGATTGATGCAGCTATGAAAAATAAATTGCCGAAGTTGATTGAATATGGTGATTTGAAGGGGGATTTGCAAGTGCAGACGAATTGGACTGATGGTAGTAATTCTATAAAAGAGATGGCTGAGGAGGCTAGGAAATTTGGATTGGAATACATAGCAATCACAGACCATACAAAAGCATTAGCGATGACCGGGGGGTTGGATGAGAAGAAATTACTACAGCAGATGAAGGAGATAGAAAAAGTCAACAAGCAATTAAGTGGAATTACTGTTTTGGCTGGCGCTGAGGTAAATATTTTGAAAGATGGGAGATTGGACATAGATGACAAGACGTTATCGCAATTGGATTTTGTTGGTGCAAGCGTTCATTCACTTTTTAACTTGTCTAAAGAAGACCAGACAAAGAGAATCATCAAAGTTATGGAAAATGAGAATGTGGATATAATCTTTCATCCTACAGGCAGAGTCATACAGCAGAGAGAGCCTTATGAGGTTGACATGGAGAAAATAATTCAAGTTGCAAAAGATACAGATACTTTACTTGAAATAAACGCGTATCCTGATAGACTTGATTTGAAAGATGAACACATCAAGAAAGCTGTACATGCTGGGGTGAAGTTCTGCATAGATTCCGATGCGCATAGTAAATTGCATTTTAGATATCTGGAGTTTGGCATTGCCCAGGCTAGGAGAGGGTGGGCTGAGAAAAAAGACATTGTAAATGCATTGCCTTTGAAGGAATTTTTGAAATTTGTTGAATGAAATTTTATTTTTTCCTCCTTTGGTATCTAACGCCAAACTTTACTTTTGGTAATTTTTCTTGGAGTGCAAGTTGCATATAATGCGACCATTGGTAAAATCCGCTATCGTCTGAATGCGGTTGTCCAGTGTAGTTATTTTCTTCTAACCTTAATTTCAATCGGGATATCGGCACTCTTATAGGATTTGTTTCTATACCTGCTTTAGTTTTATAGGCCTCAATTAAAATTTGACCGGTATGCAGATAAAGGGTGTGCTCTCTTCCACTTATATGACGGGATTCTTGCATGTCGTGTTGAGTTGTGACAGTAAGCACAACATCGGTAGCATTATGTCGTTGTGCTCTTTTTGCAAATTCGTCTAAGGAAGAGGGCTTTAAATTTAGCTTATCCTTAACTCCCCAGATTAATTCTTTGTACCAATCGAGACCATAAAGCCGTTTTAATAATGACATGCCATCAAGAATAAAATTTCCAATTAAGCATTAATAGGGTTTGTGAAAGTCCTATTTTAGAGAAGATAGTTTGAAGATGAAAGAAATTATTGGTTCTCTTTAGTTCATTGTGTTGGGGATTTGCTATTTTTTGGTTTTAATAGCCACTCTGTATTTAGTGAAAGCTATTTTTCAATCTGCTCTGTTGCAGAATTCTCAACAACATAAACCCCAGACTGATCAGCACTTGCATATTCAAGTCTAGTTTGTGATTCGTATGGTTTGTTAGGTACCTGAGAAGTATCATCATTTTTAGGTATAAACTTTCCTTTACCTAGGCTTTGTGGCAAATTATGAAGTCTTGGTTCCTCAATTCCTTTTCCAACTTTTCTATATAAATCATCGAACTCTGGAAACAAATTAATTCCGCCAAGAGCAACTTCTAATCCAGTCTCCAAGTATCTTTGAATAAGTTTAAGTTCAAGTGCATTTACAAAAGGTGGACTAGGCCTATTTAACAAATAATTCGCTCTTTTCCCAGGTTTAGTACTTGTTATATCTATGTATTGATTGTCTCCTCTTTCTTCTTGCAACTTCTCTCGGCCATTATCTATAATATGCCTTCCAATCTTAGGGCTACCTGCACCATCTAAATAAATTATGCCAAATGGGAATCTAGCGACATAAGCTTCTATTACTTGTGTAATTCTATCTGTATACATTTGCTCACTTTGATTCTACACTATTATGTGCACAATCCTTAAAAAGCTTACTATTTATGCATTCTAAAGGCTAATTTTACTAAATCCCTAAAAAAAGAAAGCTTTAAATAATATCATACTTAATTAATTATCGATAGCTCTGAGGGGAATTGCCAATATATTCCAATCATTTGTGAGAATGATAAAAAGAGACACACCAGAGAACCTATCACCGCTTGCTTATTTTCCTGCTATAGAGGAAGAAGATAGTTGATCTCCACTTAGTTGTGCTGTCAATTCTTGCCAAAATCCATTTATGCTCCTTTTAGAACTTACCACATGCTCTTTATCCCCCTCTGCAGATTCAGTAACTATGCTATACTCCTTCCCACTTCCCAACGGAAACTTAAACCCATAAACCCGAAATCTTTTGTCAACCATCCTTCCATTAATTTCTTCTTCGGTAGTTGCTTTATATCGAAGAAAATGCACAAAACTATACTTATTACAAAATTTTCTTAATCCTTTTATAAATAGACTTGATTGATAATCTCCATTTGTTTGCAGAGTAATCCATCCCCCGACTAATTCCCACGGAACTAAACCATCTGCACCTGGCTGCACATGACCTTCGCAACTAGAAATAGTGACTAGATAAGGAAGCCTATTCAATCCGACTACAACTTCTCTTATCCCTCTATCAACATCTCTTATGTTAACATAGGCTGGTAACATTTCATTAAAACTTGGAACTAAACTTATAAATCTTAGGTTATCAGATATGCAAAATAACTAAAGTATTTTTCCTTAAAAGTTCTTTATCTTCAAAATTCATATTATGATTTAAATGAATGCACTTGACCTTTATAGCAACACTGTTAATGGTGTAAGAGATTTTGTCCTTGGCATAAAAGAAGTGCATGATGTTCATTCAGAAGGAAATTTAGGAACTTATAGTGCTGGACGGGCTCTTGGTAAAATAAGCACCTATGTCACGTATCTTGTAGGCACAGTATATTTGGCTGGAGATCATGGACTTGATGGCTTGTTGCTTTTGGCTGTACCATCTGTTAGTCTATTCAAAGAAACAAGGGAATATTTGAGTTTAAGCAATCAACGCAGGCGCCGACGTTAAACATCCAAAATAACACTAGCAATCCAGCCGTCTTTAGTTTCCTCAACTTTGAAATTATGCATACTAACCGCCTTGACATCCACAAGCAATTCATGCTTCTTCATATCCAATTTCTCCCCATAGGCTTTTACCATCAGTTGGAGTTTGTCTTTCTTTGGCATGACATCTAGTTCAAATTTACTAAACAAAAGCAATTCAACATCTTTTAGAAATATCAATTCCTGCAAAAAATTAAACAACAGCTTCTCTGAACTATCTCCTTCAACAGCAAACTTCTTTTCAACCCTGTGTTTTACAGAATCTAAACTTTTCACCATGGTATTTGTTACTGCTAATGCTGCTGATTCTAGCAATTCCTCTAATGTTTTCCCAGTAGCTTCGAATGCCACATCAGCTATCGCTATGTCTTCCAGAAATGTAAAAGGCATACTTAAAACTTGTGAATAAAAATAAATGAACTTATACGAAAACTGCTTGAGGTTCTTCGACAACAGGACTTGTTTCTCTAACTGTTCGAACTGTTGTTTCTCGCACTCTATACATCAGAAATATATCTGGCTCTTCTGCCAATTGGAGAGCATTCCATCTGATTCTATGCCTAGATGACTCTCTATAATCTCTAATCCATGGTGGAATTCCCCAAGCAGGTGTCTTTTCCGAACCAGCTTCTAACCGATGTCCTATTTCAAAACCATTTTGAAAATATGCTAATTCAACGGCACGAACTGGTGCTCTTATTGCAGATCCTATACCAAAAGTCAAATCTTTAGCAACTCTCTCAGCGTATCTTAAAACTCCTTGCATTGCTCTATAATTCCGTGTAGGCGGACTGTTATATCGGGTTACCTTGCCGTCTTTACCTAAAGAATATATGGGATATTCCCCTTTTGGTTCTGGCAGAATCAACCGAACTTCTATGTTTGGTACCGTCATTGTTCTACCCTTCTCTATCGGTTCATAAGTTACAACTTGTCGTTCTTCTTCTGGTGGTTCTCCTAACCTAACACCAGCATCTCTTAACTGTCTTGCAAGTATTCGGTAATAATCGGCTTGATCTCTTATCCGGTTTGCTAGTGCTTTAGTGGATATATATCTAGAGCCATAGAGTGCCATTGCCAAATGCGGATGTACGAAATGTCGGAATCTAATAGGTTGCTCATATGTTACTAGTTTATGATCTCCAAAATACTGTCGTTCTGTAGGTGTAGCTCTAAATTCTAATCTTCCCCACCCATCATTCCATCTACCAAACTGGTCTACAATAGAAAAATGTCTGAAAGCTCCAACTTCTTCTCTTCCATTAGGCAACATCTCAACGACATTAAAATCTTTTATTCTTGCTGAAAATGAATGAACATCATTATTGGAAATTACTTTGTAGATTTGACCATGTCTATTAGCCCTAGAAACGACTCTTTGGTTTAATTGCAATACTGCAGGCTGTAATCGTTCGTATGCAGGTATGTTAATGACAGCTCTTCTTTGTGCTAATGCCATCAAGAAGGTAAACATGTCAAAATCACTTCCTCTGTAGATAGGTTCACCATCTATACCTTCTCTGTAGGCAGGCGCAGGTCTTCTTCTATCCAAATCAACTTGCCAAGTCTTCAATATTTCTTCTATTACAGGTTTGATTGGCTTTGATCTATCTAAACAAGTTTCTACGGTTGGATTGTATAGGATTTCTGTCAATGTAGATGCAACTCTTCTAATCATATTACCAATTGAAATTGACTCACATTGATATTTAAAAAGCTGTTATCGATTATGTTTGGTGTTATTTCAATAATGATGCGAATGCTTATGCTGTGAAGAATTGTTTGACATTAAAGAAAATATTATAGTTCATTATTTTGATTTACCTACGTTAAGCATCACTAAGAATGACTTCTAACATATTTTCTAGTACTAAATACTATCGTCTTGACAAATGCATGTTCTGGACCAGTAAGACCATACAATTCACGTACACCTTGAGTACGAGGATTTTGTAACAAATAAAAGGCCGCGTCATATATGTTCGGAGGTACCGGCTGTGCATGTGGATGCTTTCCCCTTTCTTTAAGATATTTGTCAAAAGTGGCTTTTGATATTGTTATAGGCATTTCCCAACTACTACGCCCACCAGTACGCATATAATTATAAAAACTTTTACCTTTTTTAAGCTATTGCCAAAGTTTAGATAAAGAAATTAATAAATAGTTTCAACAAACTACTAAATATGATTTTATCAGAATTGTTGTATGGTATAAGAGCAGCTTATTATTTAGGAATAGGACGCTTGTACAGTCTATCAAAGTCACCTGAAAGAAGAGCTAAATCAATTATTTTACTTGAAAAAGGTATCGACTATGTAGCAAGACTATACGAGAAACATCCAACGAGAAGATTGAATAGTTTTATAGGGAATACGAGACATAGGATTCGTAATATACGATATGGATTAAGGCAACATAATAGCTAAATAAATTTCTAAAATAAATTATCAATCTTTGTTGCAAGAATAAAATCATTCTCTGATAATCCACCAATAGCATGTGTATATGTCATAAGCTTAACTTTGTTCCAAGAGTAAACAAGTATATCCGGATGATGCCCTTCCTCCTCAGCCAAATCAGCAACCTTGTTTACAAACTCCATTGCCTTTTTAAAATTCTTAAACTTCAACTCTTTCTCAATTTTATTTCCAACCAACTGCCAGCCTTTAACTTCTTTCAAGTATTTCTCAGCCTCACTTTTACTCATAGGCGGTATCCCACCTTCGCATGGAACACAATGCTTTTTAGTTAAATCCATCAAACCACTTCTAAACTATTATACATCCTTATTAAAAATATTTGTCAGTTTACTTGAATGTCCCACGTGGGACATAATGTCTGATGTCAGACACCTATAGCTTATATTCTTCAAACGAAATTTAGATTTTATGATTACAATTGACGGCAGTATTGGTTATGGCCAAGTTCTAAGAACAGCACTAGCATTATCTGCATTGACACTGAAACCGATAAAAGTAATCAACATAAGAAAACAGAGAGAAAAACCAGGATTGATGCCGCAACATCTAACAGGCGTCAAAACCATAGGTGAATTCTGCAATGCGGAAATAAGAGGGGCGAAATTGCATTCTACCGAGATTGAGTTTATCCCAAAAGAGCATGCGATAACCGATAAGGCAATCGACATAGGCACTTCTGGTAGCATACCGTTATTGCTACAGACATTAACGCCATTATTGCTTTTCTCAGACAAACCAACTACATTAGAGATTAAAGGCGGCACTGCGGGATTAGGCAGTCCTACGATTGAATATGTGAAATACATAACATTTCCATCAATTGCTGGATTGGGATTGCATCTGTCGGAAGTGCAAATAATCAAGCAGGGCTTCTATCCCAAAGGCCAAGGGGCGGTGAAGGTGAAGTTTGACCCTGTGAAAAAATTGAACGCAATCAATATAACCGAAAGGGATGATGTGGAGAATATTCACGGCATTTCTATTGCTGGCTCATTGCCTGAGGATGTTGCTGAGAGGCAGAAATGGGGGGCGATGAATTTATTGAGTAAATATGGATTCGATTCACATATGCAGACTTCTTTGGAAAAGACCGCATCCCCAGGAACTTCCATTACACTAATCGCCCATTGCAAGAAAACTATTTTAGGCGCTGATGCCATAGGGAAACTTGGTGTGAGGGCTGAAGAAATCGGTAAGCAATGTGCTGAAGAATTGATTGCATCCATCAAGTCTAATGCTGCTTTGGACAAGTGGATGACTGACCAGATTCTAATTTTCCTTGCTTTGGCTCACGGCAAATCACAGGTTACTGTAGAAAAAATTACAGAGCATTGCCAAACTAATATAAGAGTTATAGAACAGATGCTTGGTGTGAAGTTTGAAATTGCTGGGAATTTAATTTCTGTGGATGGAATTGATTATAAAACATATTAACCTTTTACATTGCCCAAGGGGATCAGTTTACAGACTTTCTTTGAAATACCAGCCAAATGAGTAGCTTCTACAACTTCATCGACCGGCTTATATGCAGGTCCAGCTTCTTCAGCCAATCCAGACCATGAAACTGATTTAACATATATTCCACGTTTCAACATATCTTGGAACAGTTGCTGGCCTCTGAACATTTTTGTCGCTCTGGTCCTGCTCATAGTTCTTCCACTGCCATGCGCAGTAGACATGAATGTTTCATGTGCATTAGGGCCGCCCACTAACAGATAACTGCCAGTTTCCATACTTCCGCCGAGAATAACGAAGATTCCATCATCACGATATTTCTTTGGTATTTCCTCTCTTCCAGCCGGATAAGAGGCAGTACTGCCCTTCCTATGCACAATTAATTCTTTTGTTTCTCCATCAACTTTATGTTTCTCCACAGAAGCTCGATTATGCGAAATGTCTCCCAGCATATGCAAACCTAACTTTTCAGCATCCTGTTTAAACACATCTGAAAAAACTTCCCTGATTCTATGGAGAATGACTTGACGGTTGGCAAATGACATGTTAACCCCGCCAGCCATAGCCTTAAAGTAATCCTGCCCTTCTTGTGAATTGAAAGGCGCACATGCAAGCTCGGGATCTAAAATCTTGATTCCATATTTTCTTTCCATAACTGATAAAAATGTTTGCAGATAATCAGTTCCGATTTGATGCCCAAACCCGCGACTGCCACAGTGGTACATTATTACAATCTGATTAGGAAACAATCCCCATTTTTTCGCTAGCACTTCATCAAAAATATTTTCCGGTTTAACATGCTGTATCTCCAAATAATGATTTCCAGAACCCAAAGTACCAATCTGGTTGAATCCCCTTTCTATTGCTCTTGAAGAAATCTTTGAAACATCAGCCCAATCCGCCCTACCGTTTAACTCGTGCCTCTCCAAATCCTCCTCCCAACCATACCCATTCTTTATACACCATTCAGAACCATCCACAACAACTTTCCTGAATTCATCCTTAGATAATTTTACAAATCCTGTTGAACCAACGCCAGCAGGAACCTTATCAAACAATTTATCCACTAGAGTTTTCAAATGCGGCTTAACATCTTGATAAGTAAGATTAGTTAAAACTAAACGCATGCCACAGTTTATATCAAAACCTATACCACCAGGTGAAATAACTCCACCTTCATTAACATCGAATGCTGCTACACCACCTATTGGAAACCCGTACCCGGATTTGTCTCCCTACTGCACTACAGAAGAGATATGACCGTCGGGCATGCAGAAAGCATATTTTTGGATTCCTGGCAACGTAGCGACATTAGTTATCTGGTCGTATACATGCAAGTCCATCTGGTCTACCAATTTCTTAGTAGCGTATATCCTCGCTGGAACTTTCATTCCTTGCTTGAAGCTTGTAGGTATTTCCCAGATTACATCTGATA
>CAYIDG010000004.1:0-15460 GCA_964362055.1 uncultured archaeon
CGACCACCGAGATCTACACTCTTTCCCTACACGACGCTCTTCCGATCTGATGACATCAATAGAATAGTGTTCTATAAATGTTTAAGTCCGTATCGGTCATTATAACTTTATGCTAAAGGACGAAGCAATAAAAAGCATAAGTCAAACAGTTATGGAGTATTTCAAAGCTCAAAAATTAGAATTCGTGCCAGGCAAAACCAAAATTCCTTTGCAATGGCCCAGCTACGGATACGAGGAGGTTAACGAAGCCATAGAATCCCTTTTGTCAACCTGGGTGACGATGGGCAAAAAAGTCAATGCTTTTGAAAATCTCTTCTCCAGCTATTTAGGCGCAAAATATTCTGCGATGGTGAATTCCGGCTCTTCCGCAAATCTGGCAGTCTTGACAGCCTTGACAAACCCTGCATTGAGAGACAGAATAAACAAGGGTGATGAAATAATCACCCCTACTGTGACATGGGCTACTACAGTATATCCTATAGTCAATGTCGGAGCCAGGCCTGTTTTCGTCGATGTCGGTCTTGATTATAACATTGATGTGGATAAAATCGAATCGGCAATTACTGATAAAACTGCGGCAATAATGCCAGTGCATCTGCTTGGAAACCCCTCGGATATAAAAAGAATTATGGAGATTGCAGATGATCATGACCTGTTTGTCATCGAAGACAATTGCGAATCTTACGGGGCCGAGGTAAACGGCAAGAAAACAGGAACCTTCGGGGACGTAGGAACCTCCAGTTTTTTCATCTCTCATCAGATAACGACAATAGAGGGAGGCATGATAAACACCGATGACGAAACACTTTTCGAATTGGTAAAGCAAATCCGGGTTTTCGGATGGATAAGGGATTTAAAAGACAGAGAAGCCATAGCAAAGAAGTACAGCCACATAGACCCTAGATTCCTCTTCATAAACATGGGATTTAATTTGAGGCCTACTGAAATACAGGGCGCATTTGGAATGCACCAGCTGAAAAAGCTTGACTATTTCATAAAATTAAGGAAGGATAATGCAGACTATTGGAACAAAAGGTTAGAAGAATTTTCAGATTATCTGATATTGCCGAAGGAGCGTCCAGGCACAAAGCATGTTTGGTTTTGCTACCCCCTGACCGTTAAACCTCATGCGCCATTTACAAGAAAGGAGCTGACAGATTTTCTGGAATCCAGAAAAATCGAAACAAGGCCAGTGCAGACAGGGAATATGGTGGAGCAGCCAGTATCAGAATTTTTGGGTTACCGTGTATCAGGGGAATTAACAAATTCTAAACTTATAATGTATAATTCATTTTTCTTCGGGAATCACCAGAATATCGGGGAGCCAGAAAGGGAATACGTGGCTGATTGTATAGAAGAGTTCATAAAATCGAAGGTTAGATAATGGATTTTAGTAGCAAGACCGCTATTGTAACAGGCGGCGCCGGATTTTTGGGTTCCCACCTCGTCGATAAATTGCTAGATTTGGGCGTTGATGTCACCGTTGTTGATTTAGCAGCAAATTCAAAAAGATTGTCGCATGCTGTCAACAAAATCAAATTCGTGAATCTTGATATAGCAAATGAAAAAAACTTGAAGAGCTTGAAGCCAGCAGATTTTATTTTTCATCTTGCCGCTTATGCAGTCCCAAATATGTGCGAAAAGAATCCCGACGCAGCCTTTAAGGCTAATGTGCTTGGCACATACAACATGCTTAAGTTTGCCTTGAAAACTTCAGCTAAGAAAATAATTTTCCCCTCATCGGCGCTTTTATATGGAAAGCACCCAAAATATCTTCCAATAGACGAAAAGCACCCCATAGAAATCGGTTCTGTATACAATGCGACAAAGAAATTCAGCGAAGACCTGTGCAACTATTTTCTTGAGAATCATAATTTGCCTGTTGTCTATTTCAGGCTATTTAATTCATTTGGTCCAAGACAGGATACAGATTATTTCATGCCAACCGTAATTATGCAAGCACTAAAGCAGAAAAAGGTTGAAATTTGGAATGCAAAACCAACAAGGGATTTCACATTCGTAACTGATACCGTGGATGCTTTTATAAAAGCCGCAGAAGCCAGTTTTATCGGCGGTCCAATAAACATCGGTTCCGGTCGTGAAATGGAAGTGGGGAAGATAGCTGAGTTGATTGCTGAAAGGCTTGACGCCGAACTGGTAGTTTTAAACAAGCCAGTTTCAGGTTCCATTAGACTATCCTGCAAAAATTCTTTGGCAAGAGCATCAATAGGTTGGGAACCACGTGTAAAATTTGAAGATGGGCTTGATACTTCTATTGATTGGTTTATTAAGAATAAGGACTTTTTTAAATAATGCTGACTAATGGTGGAAATATGATTTCAATAGTTCTTCCGACATATAACGAGAAGGAGAACATCACTAATCTAATCGAACAAATAGAGTCAGTGGTAAAAAGGCAAAATCTTAAGTCAGAAATAGTGGTTGTTGACGATAATTCTCCTGATGGCACTGCAGATGCTGTAGCAAAACTGAAGAAAAAATACAAGAACATAAAAATTTTTATCAGGGAGGAGAAGCTTGGCATAGGCTCAGCACACTTCTTCGGCTATCATAAGGCAAACGGCGAGATAATTATTGCTATGGATACAGACCTTTCACATGATCCAAATCAGATTGTAGACATGATAAATAAAATAAATGAAGGCTACGATATTGTAGCAGGCTCAAGGCACATCAAAGGTTCCTATTATGAAACAACTAGCCCAGAAACAAAGAGAAAATATATCGCCAGCAAGTTTGGTAACATGCTAACTACGTTCGTATCGAGGGTGCCAATACATGATTTTACTAATGGATTCAGAGCAATAAGGAAGAAAGTCGTGGAAAATGTCAAAACAGAATCAACTGGCAATTCTTTTCTCATGGAGTTTATAATAAAAGCGCACAGGAAAGGCTATAAGGTTACCGAAATACCCGTTACGTTTAAGGATAGAATGTTCGGAAAGTCAAAGTTGCAGTTGGAAAAAGAAGCGTGGAAATATTTAAGAGATTTGTTAAAGTATTCAATGACATGACGGTTTTTCAGGTGAAATATTTTTAATCTGGGAAATGAATGGATCTGATAATCATACACGAATGTAAGATATTTCAAGTTAACTAAATAAAGTGATTGTATGGGTCTATTTGGATTTTTACGTGAACTCCACGGCAAACTACAGATAATGAAAGAGATGATAGGTTTTCTATGGAAGTCTAAAAATTGGTGGCTAATTCCTTTTGTAATTTTGTTATTCTTTTTCGGTATTTTATACCTAGTTGGTCAATCCACAGCTTTAGGACCATTAATTTATGCATTGTTTTAATATGGAACCGGTAACCCAGAGAGTTAAAGACTTTTACAACAGAACACCTTTCCCAAACTTCGAATTGGACAGATTTAATTCTAAAGACAGTTTGATAAGGTATGCATTTCCATTTGCGAAATATCTAAACGAAAAGATACCGAAGGATGCTAGCGTAGTTGATATAGGTTGTGGAACAGGACAATTAGTCTCCTTGCTTTCATTGGAACGAAGCAATGTTGTTGGAATAGACCTATCAGAGTCATCTTTGGCTAAGGCTATAAAGTTAAAGGAGAAGTTCGATCTCAAGTCACTAAGACTTTTTCAAGCGGACATATTCAATATACGCATAGACGAACAGTTCGACTATGTACTGTGCCTAGGAGTGTTGCATCATACCATGAATGCAAAAGAAGGTTTTAGGCAGATTCTGAAATTGGTCAAGCCAGGCGGATATGTCGTAATAGGTCTATACAACAAGTTTGGAAGAATTTCTCTCTATCTCAGGAAATTCTTGTTACACACAATATTCAGAGACAACGAAACAATGAAGAGGTTCTTTCTTAAAAAGCAGGTATTGTCATTTCAAGATAAAGAAAGATTCCAAGGATGGTACAATGACCAGTTCGAGCATGTTCACGAATCTGCACATACGGTGTCGGAAGTTCTTGGATGGTTCAAGGAAGACAACATCGAATACATCAATTCAATACCTACACTAAGATTAGCTTACGATTTTGATATTGCTAGTCACAATCTATTCCACAAAGAGGATATAAATCTCAACTCAAAGCATATCATAAACCAGTTAAGATGGATTTCCACTACTGCGAATGATGGAGGTTATTTCATAACTGTGGGTAGGAAGAGATGAGCTCCGACAAAGAGGAAAGGTTATCCAGTAATCATGCAAGATTTAGAATACATTATGGACAACCGAGTTTGATAAAAAGGATTGTTGTAATTTTGTTGATGGTGCTCGCATTCGAGATTGCATTTAGAATCCTGAATGTAGAAAATTTTCGTGATGAGGCTTTGATTGAAGACGATTATCTTGGACATTTGATCAGACCAGACTTGGATATAGTTATTCAAAATGCGGATGAAATGAAAGTGCATATTAAAACGATAGACTACACTGGAATAGGTTTGAGGGACGACAAGATGGAAAATCCCCATATTGTAGCAGTAGGTGACTCGCACACATTCGGGTTGGCTGTCAATGAAAGCGACTTATGGTTGAATATTTTAGAAAAGAAGCTTGGGAAGGAAGTCCTTAACATGGGAATTGGAAATTACGGTCTTGTTCAGGAGGAAAGGATGATAAACAAATATGTTAAGCAAATAAACCCTGAAATAATTTTATGGCAGTTCTCTCCGAATGATTATCTTGAAAGCTACAGATTCGAGAACAGAAATATAAATTTAACATGGCATAATTTGAAGCAGTTCGCAATAAACAACATCGCTATAGCAAAATTTATATGGAGCAAATTTGGAGCCATAAAGCACGATGCGGCTGTTGTAGAATACAGTGAACATAATTTGAGTTTCGTGTTTGAACCTTACTCCTTACTGAATCAGGCTGATGTCAACGCGGAAATAATTGCTGGCGAGAATTCTGGGAAACAGGCAATAGGAAGGGCAAAAAAGCTCACTGATGACAGTGGCATGAGACTTATAATGATTTTGATTCCTAGCAAAGAAGAAATATACTTCAACCTTACTAATAATTATCAGATGAATTCGATGAGGAATTTCTGCAAAGAATTGGGTTTAGAATGCATTGATATGACCGAAGAATTCTCTAGGCAAGCAGGAATGTACAAGCAACTTTACTTTAGGAAAGATGCACATTTAAATCCATTGGGCAATAGGGTTGTGGCGGATGTTCTGTATGAAGAATTGAAGGGTGACGAAGATGAGTTGCATTGAAGGCGAGAAAGCTTTTATTGGTGATTATAGGGAACAAATTTTTTAAAGAAAAGGCAAAAGCAGGTGAACAATTGTTTTTCAGAGTAGATTCTCACTATAACGAGTTAGGTAATAAGGTGGTTACCGAAGAAATTTATGCTTATTTCAATCAGTACTTAGCAGGATAATTATCTAAAACTTTCGAGTATAGATCCAGATACTTTTCAGTTACAACTTCTATAGAAAAATTTTTCTCAACAAAATCTACAGCATTATTTCCTATCTTCTTCCCCAACTTACTATCTTCCAAAAGTGCTATTATACCATCTGCAATACTCTTCTCGTCACCGGGTTTCGACAAAACAGCAATATCACTAGGCGGAACATTAATCTCCCCAGGTAAGCATTCTATTTCTGTCATAACATTCGGTGTTCCTGATGCTAGAGACTCTAAAGCCGTTATGCTACCAGGATGGGTAAATATGAACGAGTCAACGATTACATCAGCAGCCCTATAAAATTTTGGCATTTCTTTTTGTGATATCCAACCAACGAATTTGAGTTTGTCTTTTAAGCCCAATTTATTTGTCAGTGCAACTAATTTTCCTTTCATCCTACCATCGCCACCCAAGACCAGTTTGCAATCAGGAAACTCCTCTACTACCAGTTTCATAGATTTGATGATGTGAGCCATTCCTAATGCATTAGTGAAGTACATGGGCTTTGCAGCCAAAATAATTTTTTCAGCTTCAGGCAACGTCTTCCTAACGTCACTGCCATCTATCTCGGGATTAAACTCATTTGTGTCAACAGCACCTGGAATAACACATGATTTGCTCCTTTCAACGCCCCACTTTATGAAATGTTTTTCCAGAACATATCTACCCCACGATACCAAGCAGTCATAACTTATTCTTGGCAATAAAAATTTATGCATCTCAAATAGTAATTTAGAATATGGGCTGACACTTGAAACGCCCTCTATAGTTACTATATGCGGAATTTTCCTCTTTCTTGCAAATCTAGCCGCATATGGAGCTGGGAACAAATGCTCAGAATGTATCAAATCAAAATTCTCTATTTTTGAAATTTTCTTCAGTAACGGAGCAACTTTTATCATAAACTCAAAGTAGTCAAAGAAAATAGGCAATTGGAAATTCAACCTGTAGACAGATAAGTTGTCTTTTATATCGATGGCTTCAGCACTTTTCTCTCTTCTTGAAGTTATCACCGCAACTTCTATATCATTTCTTAAAAGTTCATCTACAAAGTTTTTGCTATAAGATGCTGCTGCAGTTTGAGCTGGTGGGAAGGCATGTGTTAGAAAACAGATCTTCATTTCATCACTTATTTAAAACACGTGGTTTACTATAACTATTACTTATCTCAATCGATAAGCATAAAAAATAGAGTTATGTAATTATGTTCGCGTCCGTCATAATCCCTGTATACAACGACGAAAATTATGTAGGTAGGCTTTTGGACAGCTTGGCAAGGCAGACTGTGAAGAATTTCGAAACCATAGTTATTGATGACGAGTCTGTAGACAGGACTGTAGAAATCGTAAATAAATATACAAAGAAACTTAAGTTAAAGTTGCTGACATCCGGGAAGCACAACCAATCCTACTCTAGAAATCTTGGTATAAAGGCTTCAAAAGGGGACATACTTGTTAATTTAGACTCCGACTGCCATGTAAATTCAACATTCATTGAAGGTATTTTGGACGCCTTCAAAAAACATGATATAGAAGGGCTTAGGGTTGGTGAAAGATTTGCCATGGACTTCCTGCTTGAGCGAATAGACCATCTTAGAACTATGTCAAAATATGGCGGATATACGCAAACAGTCAGAGTTTTCAAGAAAGGCTACACTTATGATGATGACTTGGTATGTTTCGGAGACGATTTTGTAATTCACACAAAAATAAAAGGTAAGATAGGGTATACTAAAAAGTCGATGGTTTTCAGTCACAGATTCCATTCATGGGCAGATATAATAAAATCATGGAAAAGATATCCTAGCGGTTTTGTGTATTATAGGAAATACGACAACGTTCTGAAGGGTTTCATCCCGTTGCTATTCCCTTTCACATCACCATTCATCACAATTCACAGACTTATAAAATTCAGAGATGCAGTAGCTTTGCTAATCCCAATCTACGATGTAGTAAGAAGTGCAGCCTATTTGTATGGTATGATAACAAACCCTATGCAGATGATCAGAGGAAGTAAGTAACTATTTTTCATAAATTTTTTCTATCCTGTCAATAATACCATTCCAATCAAATTTTTTAGCCGATATTCTAGCATTTCTACCCAATCGTTTTTGCAAATTTGTATTTTCGAGTACTCTAGAAATAATCTCTGCAGTATTTTTGTAATTTTCAAAGTCTACAATGAAACCGTTTTTGCCATTTTCAACTATTTCATGCATGGTTTCTATGTCATTTACAACTGCCGGTAAGCCAGAGGCCATAGCCTCCACGACACTTGTTCCAAAGCCCTCATATTCAGAGGACAATAAAAATATGTTAGACTTTGAAAAATATCTGTAATGGTTACTTATTTTACTCAAAAACCGTACATTATTTCTCAAGTTTAATTTTTTTGCCAACTTCAGTAACTTGTTTTCCTCCCCCCAATCTTCCCCAATTAATAGAAGTTTCGCATCTTTTATCCTTACTTTTAACTCAGCTATGACATGAAGCATTCTATCCAGTCTTTTATTCTCCGCAAATCTTCCAACATACAAAAGCGTATTCTTACTTTTAACACGTTTCAGCTTGCCTAATCCCGCCCAATTCACGCCAGGATAAACAATCCCCATTTTACCCTTGTCGCATATATTTGAAAAAAGTTTGAAGTCATTATGACTCGTTGCAATTATAAAATCCGCATGCTTTAGCGCTTCCTTAACTAATGATTTGAAATAAATTTTCTTAATAAACTTCATGTGAGGCGTGTGAAATATACCTCCATGCGTGCTTACAATTATTTTCCCAAATTTCCTGCTCTTAATTATTGGTATGATATCTGTAAAAAATCCTATTGAATTGATGTGCAACACATCATAATCCATGTTTGACAACATCTTGAGTGCACTTGGCGAGAAGTTATATCTCATGACCAATTTAAAAGGCACACGATATACCTTGATACCATCAATTTCTTCGATTTTTTTTAGTCTTTTGCCATCCCTAAGCCTATCACTAGTTATTACAGATACATCATGGCCTCTGTCAGCCAGCCTTCTAGACAACTCATAAACATAAGTCTCTATGCCGCCGATGGAAGGATAAAAATTTGGCGTTAAATATACAATGTGCATATGTTCCACAAACCTTTATGGGACTATCTTTAAATTAATACTACTTATGGGCATGAAAGGCGCAAGCATAATAGTATCAACTTATAATCGAGCATATCTTTTGAAAAAAGTTTTAAATGCTCTACTTAACCAAAAGACTCGATACAAGTACGAGATAATAGTCGTCAACGATAATTCCAAAGACAATACTAAAGTTATTCTTGGACAGTACAGAAAGAACGGGAAAATCAGGATAATAAATCTTAATAGGACGCTGGGACCAGCAATAACCAGAAATTTCGGTTTCAAAGCATCCAAATACCCAGTTTCTATAGTCATGGACGACGATTGCATAGCAGGTGACAGGTGGTTAGATAAAATGATGGAGCCATTTAATGACCAAGAAGTCGGCATCAGTTCACATTATTATGTGAAATCTAATGGCGAATATTTTTATGGCGGCACTAGTACAGCATATCTAACTAAAGCCGTTAAGTCCGCAGGTTATTTCGACTATAGATTTACAGCATTGCCGATTAAGTTTACTTTCAGGGAAGATACAGATTTAGTATTACGTATCAAGAATCTAGGGTTTAAAGTAGTTTATGCTAAAGGAGCAAACTTCATCCATGTACACAAACTGCCAACCAAGCTGATAGACAAGATACGATATTTGATCACTAGAATATGGATACACCAAGCAGATGTTCTATTGTATAAAAAGCATCCAGAAAAATCCAAAATTCTTTTGGGAATAAAAGCAGGATTTCTTATACCACCTCTCTCAGATTATAGAAAAGCCACAGGATTGTGGGGGAGTAACTCCCTATCCGTCTCAAGCCCTCAAGGCGTTGCATTTATCCGGGGGGGCAATATTTTATCCACCTTTGCTATAATGTCAATAGGCATAGCATACACATTTTTGATGAAACTTGTCAGATTATACGGCAGCATACGATACAACAAGTTGCTTTTGTGAAATACCGTTCCATTAGTTTTATTTATAAAATTGCGAAATGATACCGATGAAAATAGGAATAGCCTGTAGTCCAGGAGGACATTTAACAGAAGCTTTACAAATGTTACCGATTTTGAGCAAGCATCAAATTTTCTTTTACACGATTGATGTTGAACACACTAGAAAAAGTCTGGGAAAACATAAACGATACCTGATACAAAATCCCATTAGGAACCCATTAAAGTACCTCTCAGTCATTATTTCTTCCCTTTCTGTATTGCTTAAAGAAAAGCCAAAAGCTATAATTTCATTCGGAGCAGGGCCAACAGTTCCTATCGCATTGCTAGGTAAACTTTTATTTGGAAGTAAACTAATTTATGTCGAATGTTCTGCACAAGTTTATGAACCATCCCTTTCAGGCAAGATTCTCTACCCATTTTCTGATTTGTTTTTTGTCCAATGGAGATATCTAAAAGAAAAATATGGGGATAAAGCAATCTATGGGGGTTTGCTAATATGATTCTAGTAGCTACAGGTACTCACCCACAACAATTTAACAGACTCATACAAGCAGTCGATAATTTGGTAGGAAGCAATGCTATCCATGAAAAAGTTATAATTCAAGTCGGTTATTCAACCTATATACCAAAGAATGCTAAGTGGTTCAGATTCACTGGATATCCGAACATGCTTAAGTTGATAAGAAAATCATTAATTGTAATTACACATGGTGGAATAGGATCCATTTTACTTTCAGTCAAGCTGAACAAAAAAACAATAGTTGTGCCAAGGTTAAAGAAGTTCAAGGAGCATACAAACGATCATCAGCTTGAAATTGTGAAAGAGTTAGCGAGACAAGGAAAAATTATTCCAGTTTACGATATATCTAAACTGTATACAGCAATAAAAAGTGCAAAATCATTCAATCCTAATAAATTCGAAAAAAGTAACTTAATATTAGGCATGACAAAAAAGTTTTTGAGTGAATTGTGAGTAGATGATTATGCGAGTGTTGCAGCTAGGTAAATACTACTATCCACATATGGGTGGAATTGAAAACCAACTATATCTCTTATCAACAGAATTAGCTAAACTAGGAAATGATGTTACGGTTGCTGTTAGTAATGACAAACCAAAATTTTCTAAAGAAATTATTAAAGGCGTTAAAGTACTTAGGTATCCTTTAATTACCAAAATAAAAAATGCACCCATCTCTTCATTTCCAACCTTTGATTCAAAGCAATTCGACATAGTTCACGTTCATTTGCCAAATCCCTTAGCATCAATTCACGCACTTTTAAATTATACCGGAAATTTAGTCGTAACCTACCACAGTGATATAATAAAAGAAGGAATTTTGCCTAAGTTGGCAAACATTATTTATACGAAGACAGTTTTATTACAACTACTGAAAAGAGCTAAAGTAATCATAGCAACAAGCCCAAACTACGTCTCAGGTTCTAAAATTTTGCAGAAACATAAGCACAAAGTAAAAGTGGTTCCATATGGCATCGATTTGAATTTATTTAAATTGAATTCCGCTTCTTCAAAGGAATTGGAGCAATTGAAGAAAAATTATGCTGGTAAGAAGGTTCTTTTGTTTGTAGGTAGATTGGTTCCTTACAAAGGTTTGAAATATCTTATTCATGCAATGCGCGAAGTTGTTGAAAAATATAATGAAGCTGTTTTGTTGATTGTTGGTGATGGTGTATTGAAATCTGAGTTGGAAGCGATTGTTAAAAAACTAAACTTAACTAAACATGTTAAATTTTTATCTGAAATTCATAACAAAGACTTAACTCCCTACTATTACTTGTCTGATATGTTTATCCTGCCATCTATTTACAAATCCGAAGCTTTTGGAATAGTCCAATTGGAAGCAATGGCATGTTCGAAGCCAATTATATCAACAAATGTACTTGGCAGTGGTATAAGCTACGTTAATAAAAACAACGAAACCGGTATTATAATAGAGCCATACGATTCTAGAAAATTGTCATCATCCATGATAAAACTTTTAAAAAACAATTCACTGAAAAAGAAACTTGGAAATAACGGTAAACGCCGAGTTAAAAAGTTTTTTTCAAAAGAAGCAATGGTAAAAAATATCTTAAATATTTATAATCTCATTTTAAAGCATCCTGCGGAATCTTAAACTTGGTACATACAATTTCTCTTGTAGCGCACACATAATTGCACAAATCAGCTTTTTCTTCTGCACTATAATCATTATTCTTTATTACAGAAAACCTGCTAAAGCCCTTTACTTTTACGAAAGCTTCATTTTCATCTATGTACTTCATAAAATCATTTTGCTTTTCTTTAAAGCCTTGTCTGTCTTCATCCACTACTATATACTTTATGCCAAATTTCCGCATCAGCACACCATAACTTTCATTCAAGGACTCAATTGTACAGGGCCTTAGAACTTGATGTTCGAAGTTACTATTTCTGGCAATTTCGAAAATAAATGGGGATGCAGTTCCCAACCCTATATTAATCAATATGTTTCCACTATTGTCTTCCAAAATGTACTTGGCAACGCCTTCAACCTCCGGGAAACCGTAGATTAAATTTGTGAATGAAACCACATACTGGATTAGTGCTAGGGCGATAATTAGTGTTAGTAGGGTATGTATATTTATTATTTTTTTTAAAACCTTATGTAAAATATAAGCGCCAGGTATTACGAATGCTGGCAGAAAATTCAAAGTATATCTGACATCTTTATTGTGTACTATTGTCATGATGAGATAAACAACTAATATCCATGTGGCAAAAAATTTCCAATCGCGCTCTTTATTTGAGAAATAGGCAAATGTCGCCAGCGCTATTAAAATTCCTATAGGTAAAAAGAATTGGTCTTTTACAAAAGCCGACAAATAATAAAACCATCCTTCAGGTTGCATCCAAGTGGGATCAAGTGGATCCGCTTCCAAATTCACACTTAACGGCAATAACAGTAAGTTAGCTTTCCATAGCAGCAGGTAGTATGGCATCAACAAAGCTGTTGAAATTACTAGAGAAAATAGTATATACCTGAGCAACCTCCTTTCAAAAACTAGAATATACAGAAGAATTGTAGGAAAAATTGTAATTGCCTGCCACTTAGTTAAGGTGGTTAGTGCCATTAAAACCGATAGTATTAGAAAATTTCTAATTTCAGGCTTCCTCCCTTTGATTAAATAGAGCCACATCATGGTAAGCGTGAAGAAAAATACAAACGGCATTTCCTGCATGGCTAAAATCGACATATTTATTATGATAGGCGCAGTCATTAGCAAAGAAGCCGCAATGAATGAAACTATCCTACTTCTAAAAATTATATTCGTGAAGGAGTAAACTGTTAGCAAAAGCGCTAATGATGTCAAGATAATGACTAGCCTGCTAACTTGCAGCGATGCACCAAAGATATTGTATGCCATTGAAAATAAGAACTGTGGTAAAGGCGGATAGTGTAACGATATTTTAGGATAATATACCAGATACGAATTTAGATAATCATATATTTTATCGTACGATAATGTAGGGGTCTTTATTAAGTCATTCGAAAAATCTTTAAGGACCAGTCCAACAAATGAATGTGTCGATTCATCTACATGATGTGGGTTGTTAATAGTCAACAATAATGCAAACGTATAAATTATTGCAAATGCCACTAGGGTTTTATCTATTTTAAATCTAATCATTACTAATATTATACCCAGTCCAATTTAAAAAGTGAATGTATGAAGCTTAGGAAACTTGCATCTAATGTCGCTTATCTAACTATGGATTGGGTATCTATAACTATATTGTCATCTTTATTTTGGATAATTTCTGGTAAATTGTTGAGTTCTACAGAACTTGGTATAGTAGCCACTGTATTTAATTTCGCTACTATACTGCAATTTTTCAGTACACTTGGGATAGGTATAGCATTATCTAAACTTATATCCGAATTTTCAGGAAACTCTAACGAGTATAAAATAAAAAATATTCTAAGTTCAGCAATTAAGTTGCTTCTAATTTCAAATTTGTTACTGGTTCTTTTAGTTTTTTCATTTGCTGAGAATTTATCATCCGCGATTAAACTTACACAGCAAACTATACTAATATCAGTTGTAATTGCTGTATTCCTATCAGTTTCAAATGTAGCCGGTTACATAATAATCGGGTTTCAAAATATGCGGAAATTGATGCTGACAAATTTGTTTTATCATCTTGTTAAAGTGACGATTTCAGCGCTTCTTGTTTTTACTGGTTTTAGTTTTTTTGGACCATTATTGGGCATAACTTTAGGGTTGTTGCTTCTAATTATTCTAAGACTAGACAGCTTCAGATTAGTTAAATTTGGTTTGAAATCCCAAAATTACTATAGGGGCATCCTGCAATATTCAATGCCAGCTTTCTTCGGCGGAATGGCATACTTAACCTTCAGCAATGCTCCCTACATCACGCTTACTGTGGTGCAAGATCTATCGATTACAGGGCTATTCACTCCTGCAATGCTACTGGCGACACCATTATTTATTTTCTCATCTATCTTTGCGTCCTCACTGTTTCCTATAATTTCCAATCTAAGTGGTCAAATAAAAGGAAGTGATGAAAATGCATTTTTGCTGAATATAGTATTGCGATACATAATTTTCCTAACTTTGCCGTTAGCAGTCTTCCTGATACTTTTTTCAGATCAAATAATTTTGCTTCTCTTTAAACCAGAGTATCTGCCTGCAGCCGGACTTCTGAAAATCCTTTCTATAGGCACTTTACTTCATGGTTTTAGTAGTATTTTCTTAAACACTATCTATGCTTTGAAGAAACCAAAAATCCAACAAAATATTTTAATATCCGGGGCACTATTTTTCATCCTTCTATCTATACCATTTACGTATTATTACTCCGCTACTGGCATGACCATGGCTTATATAATTTCCGCCTTTATACTTTTTATTCTCAGTTATGTTTATTTAAGAAAATTAATTAGAATCAAGTTGCCATATTCCGACATTTTTAAAATTTCACTGGCAACAATTTTAATAACAGGCTTCATCATATTGACTAAGCCAATACTTCCAAATTTATTATCGATTCTATTAGTTTTGCCTAGCATGGCAATTTTCCTCATTTCTCTATTTTACATTAACTTCTATAATTCCTTGGATTTGAGATTGGTAGAATTTTTGTATTTGCGCGCACCCAAATACCTCAAACCTCCACTAAAGTTGTCTTCCGAGATATTGCGGACGAAATTAAAAAATACCTCTAGACAGGAAAGGTAAAATACCAAAGACAGTTTGAATAATCATCATGAAGATTACAATCTGCCATTCTTTGAATTTTCCTAATTTCATCACGGCATGAGTCAATGAGAATATTCTATTTCCGTATTTCGATTTTATTGTGCCATCATTTCCAACTACACCCAAATCAGATGCATATTGCCCCAACGTATGCTTGGAATAGAATTTTAAAATACCTTGTAAGATAAATGGAGTCATTACAATAAGGCCTATCTTTTCCATGTTTCCGACAATTACACCAGCAGCCACCAAAGACCCTAGCAAATAAGTCAAACTATCGCCTGGAAGAATTTTTGCAGGATACCAATTATACCTTAGGAATGCAATCAGTGCTGCAGCAGCTATAAAAAATATAACAGAACTAAGGACATTAACGAACACAAATGCATACAAGCCCAGCGACAGCATATAAATCAGCCCCATTCCAGCCTCAATACCGTTATAACCGCCAAGCATGTTGACCATATTAGAGGCACCAACAATGCCTATAGGCACCAACAAAAGAGGATATAATATTCCAAAATTAAAATCACCTATGACAGGCAATGTTAATGTGGTCTCGCCAACACTTATGGCCATCAGAGGTACTGCAGCTGGTAAAGTTAACAGCGGCTTAACCCATCTAGGAAATCCAACACGTATGTCATAACCTTCATTAGTTCTTACTTTTTTTGATTTTACATTCAGATCATCAA
>CAYIDG010000005.1:0-15148 GCA_964362055.1 uncultured archaeon
GTGACAAAAATGAAATGTGGTTGCATAACAAACTATAGAACCCAAGTTTTATAAGCTTTATTTAGCGAAGACTATCTCAACAACATCATTATTCTTCAACTGATAGTCGGCTGATAATTTCCTTTTTGTCCTTGCGTCTATCCCAGCGATGAATTTTTCTCCTATTGTGGTGTGTATTTTAAATGCCAATTCTTTCGCTGTGGTATTTTGTGGTACCAGATAAACATCCGAGAGTACTTTCCCTTCTTTGTCTGTAAGCTTGCTACTGTTAGCGACGGGATATACAGCAATATAATTGAGCAACTCAAAAACTGCTTTGTTCAAACAATTCTGCACACCTGTGGAACCATATTTTTCAATTACATTATTTTTGATAAATTCCAAGGCTTTCTTCTGGTTAGCATCCAAATTTCCCTTAATCTCGAAATCATCACCAATATGGTAATCAATCAATCCCTTTTCAGCCGCCTTTTTCAACGCAATCTCAGCCTCTGCAGATGTAGGAACTATGTTTTGATGTCTTTCTTTTAATTTCTCAAAATTTTCTTGCGATCGTTTCAAATCAATCTTATTTGCCGCAAGTATGATTGGTTTCGAAATTTTTCTGATTGTTTTGGCGAAATTTTCTGCATCAGTGTATGATACATGCTCTAGTGCCTGTTCTATGGATCCTTTAGTTATTTCCAATCCACTTAGCTGTTCAGATAAAATTTGGATCAAATCTGCTTTGGAAGAGACCTTTGTGACTTTTTGCAAAGCCCTTTTTATCACATCTGCGAACCACAAGTCAATTTCATTTTCCAAAAATTCTATTTCGGTGTTTGGGTCGTAGTTTGTTGTTGGATTGCCTTCTGAATCGGTTAAACCTGATGCATCTATAATTTGAATTAGTGCTGAAGCCTGCCTGATTTCATCTAAAAATTTGTTGCCTATGCCCTTACCCAGATGTGAACCTGGGATCAATCCACCCACATCAGCCAATTTAACAGGAACAAATCTTTTGCCATTTTTACAATAGCCGTGTTTGGGGTTGCATTTTACATTGAATTCCTTTTCAATGCAATCCAGTGCGATATGACCTATGCCGATGTTTGGGGCAATGGTGGTAAACGGTACTGGAGATATCTTTACATCAATCATTGTTGATGCTTTGAAGAAAGAGCTTTTGCCTGACGAAGGTTTGCCTATTAGACCTATAATCATTAGAATCAATTAAAGTTGGATTAAGAAATTTATAAGGTATTCTTAGCTATAATTAATAAAACTATTTTTGTGATAGAGTTTCTGGTGGTTGTTGCTGTGATTGCGAGACATTATATTCATCTAAAAATTGTTGATAAGTTCTAGTAAGTTCATCTCTTACTTCACGTCTGGATACAAAAATTCTTGTTACTCCAACTACACTACCTGCAAAACCTCTATAAATTTCATCTGGATTTTCCGACATTGGTAGAGTTTGAATTGCTCTACTTTGGTCAGGAAGAGTAACTGTTACCTCTAAATCTGCTTTCGTTAACCTATATGTAATACTCGGTCTTCTACCAATTCCTGGAATATTTAACTCATATGTCCTGTCAAATGGCAATTAACCACCAATCAATGGAAAATAAGAGAACTTAAAGAGATTTAAACTTATTTACACTAAACTTAAAACCAAACTTAAATATTAAAAGGAAAGACTTAAAAGGCTTTAATGGTATTAAAATACAGTAAAATAAAATCGATTAGTAGTAAATAAGGTAGTAAGAATGGCAATAGCATCAGAAATATTGATAGATTCCAAAATTTCAGTAGGAAATTTGGCTGGTTTTGATCTAGGCGGGTTTGCTGCAGAACAGCCTGAGAATCGTTATCTTTTTCAAGCTGTCAGTAGAGGACCCTTCGGGAAAAAAGTTGAAATTACTTATCAGGGCAGATTTGGTGATGATTTAGCAAAACTCGATCCGAGTAAAGAGTTAGTATATCAAACAATACAAAAATTTTCGCAAGAATATGGTGGAAAGCTTAATTATGATGTTATAGTTTACCAGGGCATTCCATTAAGAAGAGGAAGTGGTGCTTCAGCAGCTGCACGTGGTGCGACATGGACGGCATTAAATGCTTTGAATGGAACAGATTTGACACCACGCGAAATAATCAGAGATGTAGCAGCATTAGAAGGACATTGGGATAATATCGCACCAAATATTCTTGGTGGTTATGATTACATTATACCAAAACCATTGACTGAAGAGGAAATGGTAGCAGGAAAAAAGGAGGATGCTCATTTAATTTCACATTCACCAATTCCAAATCACGGCGTACTCTTTATAATACCACCTTTTGAAAAGCAATCTACAGATGTCTTAAGGCCTCCTGTAAGAGAATTTACGGCAGACCTAGCAACATTAGAAACTGCTTTATACAGAGCTGCAATGGTATTTTCAGCCACAGGCTCTCTTACTTTTCTAAATATAAAGCCAGAGGAGCGTGAAAAAGTAGTAAGACAGTTTACCGAAGGTGCTCCCGAAAGAGTTCCAATGCCGTATATAGTGGCACGTTCACAGGAATTAATCGGTTATCTAGAACAACGCTATAGACAAGTTGCAATAAGTTCTGATAGAAGGATAAGAGAACTAGGAGTGCATTCTATAAAGGATCAAACACACATCAAAGCTAGAGCTAACTTCCATCCGTTCCCAGATAGACCACACATTGGTGGTCTTGGGCCATATACTTATGATGAATTCTTACAATTTACAGATGAAATGCAGGAAGAAGGTGCATATTTAACAGTCAGCGGCGCCGGTTCGAATCTCATTGCACATGTTGATTTAACGCTTATTAGTAGAGAAAATATATACAGGATGGTAGATAAAGCTAACCATTTCTGGGGAAGTTTTGGCTATAAACCTTATGAACTTAGTTATGTTCTAACGCGACCATCTAGGGTTGGTATTCAAACTACACTTTCGACTAACGGAAGACGTTCAGAATATGTTACTATAAGACGAGAAACTTTGGAAAGGTTAGGCGTTGCTGTCTAAACCTCCCTAACTCCTTCCCCAGCTTCAGTAATATACAGATCACAATGGTATCCTGCGTTCTCAAATATCCCCTTCATACCTTTAGCCAACTCCTCCCTTCTCTCCTTTTCTATAATCCCAAGTATTGATGGACCAGCACCGCTACCAGATATACCGGCATTCAACTCCTGCCCTAATTTCTTCAGCTTGGAAAACTCCCTGAAAATGCCATACCTAACCCTCGCCGGCTCAACAACAACATCATTCATCCCAAGCTTGATGTACTCAAGATTCTTCAATGCCATCCCTATTGCAAGCAACGATGCATGCCCTACATTCTCCCTTAGATTTATTATCGGCAATTCCCTAGGCACAGCCTCTCTGGATAGCTTGGTAGAACCCTTTTCTATATTAGGGGTTGCGATTACAATTCCCATGTTTTCCGGGGTTTCCAAACGAGCAACATGCAAAGGCTCTCGTGAAACAACAATGGAAAACCCGCCTTGAATTACGGCAGCAACATTGTCCGCATGCGGATCACCCGCAGATATGATTTCCCCATAAGAAGCATACTGGATTAAATCATTGGTTGGTAATTTTAAATCAAACAATTTATCAATGCAATAAGCAACACCCCCAGCACTAGCAGCAGAGCTTCCTATACCCATAGCTGGAGGTATGTTCTTCTGAAGCTTGATTCTTACACCTTCTTTAATCCTAAAACTCTCAAGCATCCTTATTGCAACATAACCGCCTGTATTCTTTCTAGGCTCGGTAGGCACAGAATGGCCAGAAACCTCTATCTCTATGCCTGGTTCTTCCTTGACTTCAACTTCAACAATATCAAAAGGCTGTTTTAAAGCGATGGCAAAAACATCAAAACCCGGTCCTACATTAGCTGAAGTACTAGGAACAATTACCTTGATGCTTTTCATATTCTACTTAATCAAACTTCATCTTTATAAAATAGTGTATCAGGACATCCCCTGCAAGTACCACCCAAGTCAACATAAGCAGGGCATTCATCGCATCTCCCGCCAAAGCATATACAAGTATCAGTCTGCTCCTTCTGCCACAATCGCAATTGCCTGAATTCAGGATGTATAGCCCCATGCCCCATATTCACCTCAACATGCTTCAATCCAGGCTCATTCCTTATATGATAGTTGATTCTGCTTTCCAAGTGCTCCATATCCTCAGCAACCATCCCAATAATCAGATTGTACACACCGGTGGTTTTTGACAGATGGAAAACTATAGGGCATGTCCTGAACTTCCTTATAAGAACATTGACAGTATTGGCATCAGCCTCAACACCGATTATTGCATTGATAGGAAACAATTCACTGGCATTAATAGCTCCAATAACCTTTATTATACCCTTCTCCATCAGCCTTTCCACCCTTTCCTTGACAGCAGCCGGCGTAACATTAAGCCTTTTGGCCAAAGCAGTCAGCTTCACCCTGCCGTTTTTGCCCAATTCAGAAATAATTACTTTACTAGACGCATCTAACTTTTTTTTAGTTTTCATGAAAACCAAGTAAATTTTTATTGTTTTTTGCTTATTTAAAGTTAACTTTTTATTGGTTTTTCTTGTCCAGAGTCAACTTTTTATGGGCAAGATATTTATATATCCTAAATCAATAGAGACTCTGCTGTGATAGGTGTTTAATTGATAGAAGAGACAAACGTATGCAAATTATGCTTGGAGCCGGTTTCTAATTTCATTTGCACAGATTGTTTGTTTTCTGATGTCCGAAAATGGCTGGTTCTAACTCAGCATCTAGAGTTGTCCCCAAAGGTGATGACAAAACACAACGACATCAAATCATTGATACACATAGATTCAGACGGAGCTTATTGCATCAAATGCAGAGCTAGCATAGGTGAAACAGCATGCCCCTGCTGCTATCTATATGAAATGTATTTGATAATCAGGGAAACCAATCAACAGTTGGCAGACAATTTTGAGAAAAACTTCAATTTTGATTTCAAGATGCACCATGCCTACTCGCAGCTGTCATTGTGGCAGAGTCTTCATGGCGAACCGGTTAGTAGCAGGACATTCCAGCCAATAGTCTTGTCAGAAACCAAAAACCTAGCTGATATAAGCATCTGCGACAATTGCGGACAGATCTCAGACATTATTACAGAGGTTAACGGTTCTAATGTGTGCGAATCCTGTCTTGAGGAAAATAAAGTCGAACTGTTCAGGCCGTTTTCCATAGATTTCCAATAATTTATTATCCAACAGCTATTTTTCTATATGGGCAAGATTACAATTGCGATATCAGGTCCTCCTGGTGCTGGCACATCAAGCATAGCCAAAGAACTTGCTAAGAGACTGAAGATGAGATTTTTCTCTCCTGGAAGAGTTCAGAAAAGTTATGCGAAAACGAAGAAAGAGAGTTTGGCGGCGTTGAAAGTCTGGCGGACAAAATTCGGGAAGAGCGAGGATTTCCATAGAAATATTCTCGACAAACAGCAGATTGAGATTGCGAAGAAGGGGAATGTTGTAATTTGCGGGAAGTTGTCTATCAAAATGCTTGAGAGTCTGGCTGATTTTAAAATCTGGGTGGATACTTCACTAAAAGTTAGGGCTGAAAGGGTTTCTAAAAGGGATGGAATGACTATGCAAGATGCCGAGAGGCTGATTTCTGAGAGGGAGGATATTGAAAGGAAAGAATGGAAGAAGATTTACGGTTTTGATTATTTTGGTCAAAAGAAACTTGCCGACTTGATAATTGACAACTCAAAAATAACTTTGGAGGATGCTGTGGAAAAGATATTGCAATTTATAAAAAATAAAAATTGATGTAACACGTGTTACAAAATGTCCGACGTCAGACATTGTATCAAAGAAATAAAACCAAACATCAGCTCTTAGCCATCTCGTACATTTCCTTGACCATCCTCTCTATAGCGGATATTTTCTGGTTCAGAATTTCATATTGCGTCTTTAAAGTATCGAAGTTGGTGGCCATCAAATCCATCTTAGCCTTGATGTTGTCAATGGTGGTTTCTTCTTGGTTTATTTCTAATGCAGACATAGGTATATCTTCAGGAGAATCTTCTACGATTTCTGGTGTTTTTTTCTTGAAGATGCCAAGCAAACCTGAGAATATTCCCATCAGGTCAACCTCGGCTTCTGCATTATCCCCAATATAGCCCTAAGTTCGTTCATGAATCTCTCGATTCTTGTCTTGTACATCAGCAGATACCTTCTTCTTATTTGGTTGTACATAAAGTAATGATACATATACAGGAAAGGCAGGAAAAACGCTTTTGATACGGGATCGCTTCCAACCGGATATCTGGTTGTCATCGTGCCAAGGAATTCCACTGTCATCCTCCCATTTGGTGCAGCAGGGTCTTTCGGCTGATGCCCGTAGGTTCTAACGATGAAATTAACCCTGGTCCATTTGTCCAAAGACTTCCTAAGATGAAACCTGAAATAAAAGCTTTGCGGGTCGCCCATGTCCCATCTGAAATCGTCCTCGTAAACATCCTCCCCTTTGCCCTGGAAAATTATCTGCAGCAACGGAGATATTCTTGTATAAATCCTGAAAGGATCCGGACCGAAGTAGGTAATGGAAGTAACCTCTTTAGGAACATTAAAGTCGTCTACGATTTCAAACGCCATAATCAAGCCTTTTGCAAAACATTGAAGAATGATTTCAGCTCATCCTGCATGACTATCATCCATTCCCTGCAATTCTGCAGATACTTGTACCTCTGGTCCTGGTAAAGCACCCTATGGTAAAACATCCTGAAAACCTCATAGAGAAAACTCCTCTCCCATACAGTGTCCTGCGGATATTCCGTCACAACCCTGCCCTCAATTATTATCGTAACACTTCCTTCTTTGCCAAATTCTTTGCTCGGCTTAATACTGCCGGCAACGTCGATTACCAAATACATGTAAGAAAACTTGTCAAAATCCTTTACTGTTTCCATTGATGCTGAAAAGGTTTCTGTAGCGCCGCTTCTATCCCACTTGAACCCCTTTTCTTGTATATTTTCCCTTGGGACTGCGACATTTCTAGTGAGTATATCGACCAGCTTTGGATAAACATTCTGGGGATTTGGTCCAGTGAATGTCATCTCAACCCTAGGTCTATAATGCGTCAGGCAGTACTCCTCCATGTACAGCTTTGTTCTTGCAAATACCGGCATGCTATCTACATTAATTTTAATTTGAAGAAGGCTTATAGTTATTGTTGATTATCTTTCTTGAAAAAGTTTTCTTAAATAAAAGAAGTTAATTATTATATATGGTTCTCTACAAGATACTGGGAGGTTTATCAATACTTTTTGGACTGTTTCTGGCGTTTGGCGTCCCTGCTGCAGGCGAATACCAGCCATTTTCGATGTCCAAGACAGCTATATTGATTGGAATATTTTTTGTTATCTTGGGAGTTTATCTCATGACTTTGTAAGGTGGGAATATGGAAACAGCGTTAGACAAGTTCGTTAAAATCATGCCGCACCCAACACCATATACCAGTGCCAGTACAGGCCCACCCAATACTTTTGGCATTTTCATACCAGGGGAAATAATCCATGTGGCGCCCATGAACATGAGAACCTATTTGGATTTAACTTCCCCACCAGGTGCCGGCTCTAGGATAATCACACCTTTTTTCTATTATCTAGGAAGAAACCGTTTTGTCAGATATAAAGTATATGAATTTTCCGAAGTTTCGCCTGTCCACGCCCAATATTACCAGATAACAATGCAACAGAAACAGCAATTAGAAACTAGCATTAAGCAGGGCTTGGCCGGCATTTCTTCCGCCATATCTGATTTTGATTTGCTGCTGCACGACCAGAGGAAATACAGGGAATTCATAGATTACTTCGAGCAAATAGAAAAAGGAAAGAAAACAAAGAATGAAGATTTGGCAATGAGAAACGAGCAAACGCTCAAATCAATTTTCATTGATCAGGTTGATGTGCATACTGGCGAAGGCATTGCATTAAAACTGATAGCGTCAAGATGGCCTACGATTATTGTTGATTTCCTGAAATTGATGGATGGTGATACGGATCCGAAGAAGATTGCTGAAAAGTTAAAAGTTACAGAGGCTGAGGGTGTTGTGCTGGCTACAAAGAACAAGTTGTATACTAAATGGAAAGAATTTTTCAGGGAGGCTGTGTTGGGAAGATTGAACAGGATAAGCGAGCTTGTGGAGGCTAGAAGGAAATCCATCCAAGAATATAGAAATTATCTTAGGCCTGTTATCGAGAGGTTTCGCAACATACGAGAGATGGGAGAGACAGAAGAAGGAAGGCAATTTTTATTCCGTGCAAATAGCTGGGTTAGGCGGTCTGTAGCAGAGGCTTTTTCAGTAGATGTCCAGGAGATTTGGACTTGGAAAGGAATGTCATTGCCGGATTTGTTTAAAAAGGCGAAAGAAGCGTTTGTCGACACTTATGATTTGCTGAAATACCCAAAGTTTCCAAAAGGCTTCAAGGATTGGCTAAAGGCGGAGGCGGCTACCTGGTCTAACGAAGAGAAGAGCCAATTGCTAACCAGGAGAATTGCAGACTATCACACAGGCATAGAACCTTTAGACAAATATGTGATGGCTTTCATCCCGGTTGCTGAAAGCACGTATGGTGTTAAACTTAGAGCTATCGACATCTTGAGGGCCAGAAGCTGGATGATGGACGATGCAAGAGAGTACGGATTCACAAATTGGCCATATTTCAAAGTCTGGGAGTTTAAGATTGTCCGGGGTGTCACAAGATACGCCGATGGCGTGGAGGCAGAAAACCCCATGTTCTTCAAGTTCTGGCCTTTCTTAGACACGCAAAACGTAGTTCTCATGCGTTACATAGAGCTAACGGCGAAAACGCAGCAAGAAGAAAATTACATCACAGATATGCTGGGGGAAACTGCTGAAGGCAAGAGAATAGCTGCAATCATACAAGAAAGATATCCGGAGCTTACAGTAAAATATCCGGAATTATTCGGCACAAGATTTGCAACAAGACCAAAAGTTACGGAAAAAGAGATGAAGAAAGTAGGTGAAGCAAAAAGCAAAGCTGTTGGGGTTATGAACAAGATAAGAGAATGGGGGCATTCGTTCACAAGGGGATTGATAAAGAGCGCTCCCTACGAGACCAATTTTGAAAACCTGATTACAAGGCAGTATTTCAGGGAAATCAGAGACACGATGTGGGTTCCTGCGAACAATTACATAAGATCCAGATGGGGGATACCTGGCTTCAAGAGTGGTCCTTGATGGCTGAAAAAAAGGAAGAATATATAGTCGGTGTGTCCAGTGGGATGTGGGGGATTGCTCATGATCCTTCTATAGGTTTAGGTTTTGGAACAAAGATGCAGCAGATAACAACTTACGGCGTCAGGTTTGTAATGGTGAACATGGAGACTGCGACATCAACAGAATTCTTCGATCCTGAGTTGATTGCCAAGTTGAAGATATCTATAGACAATTTGAACATCGACTGGGGAATACATGGGGAGATAGGAGAGCATGTCGCCCTTGAAAGCGGTTTGGAGATACGTTGGAAGCAAAGCCACAGAAGAATGCATCAATATCTGGATTACCTGTATGAATTTTTTGTGAAAGATCCTCAGATGGGCAAAAAATATTTGCCGAAATTCGTCAACATACATATTTCAAACAGCGCCTCCCTAGCTTACATAGTTGAGCGAGGTAGATTTCTGAGGCAATTTACTGTTGATTTCAAAGGAAGATTCGATTGGACAAACCTTTTAGAAGAAGTGCCAGAACTCAAGAAATGGTTTAAAGACAATTTAATCGGTGGCATGGAGATAGCCCGTACAGGACTACCGTCTTTGGGTATGGAAGCGCAGCAATACTATATGTACCCAGTCCAGCAGGCGTTTATAGAAAGCGTTGCCCAAAGGAGAGGTGTGAGATTTCGTCTTGAGACTGGCAGGTACGAAGTTGCTACGCCCGAGGAGCAGGCAAGACAAAGGCAAGTGCTAGACGAAGCCAAACGGCAAGAAGAACTAATGAAACAAAGATTAGAGGAATTGAAGAAAATGAAGCCCGACGAATGGATAACCTTAGTGGATAGACTAACCCCTGAGGAAAAAGAATTGCTGAGTGAATACCTTTATAGTTTTTGGATAGCATTTGGTGCAGCTGAATACGGAAGAGGTGTTTTACAAAACGAAGACATGGCTTATATGATTATAGCAAAATACTTAGAATTTAAAAAAGATGATCCCAAAGAACCAATTTGGAAAATATTTTTCGGCAATAAATCGATGGCTGATTTGGAAAAAGATTGGGGCAGACCACTGATAGATCCCAAAACTAGATACATCTTCATGCATCCGGATATAGTTGCAGCGGTTGGCATTAGATATATTATTGGTCATTTCGAAACGGAGGTCGGTGGTGTAATCATCCCCGAGTATTTGTCAGAGTCTGCTAAAAGGTTGGGCGTGGATTTAGATAAAATAGACGCACGCTATAAAAAAAACGTATTTGAAAAAATAGAGGAACTCAAGGATGTTTTCTTTGCATTTGAAAATCCAGAGCCTATGGAACCTGGTATGGAAGGTTTGCAGAGGATAATCAGGGCTAAGGACATGTATAATTTCCTTCAGGCAATACACAAGATAAGACCACAGTCTAAGGATTATATAAAACTGGTAGTTGATTTCAACCATTGGCTCAGCAATGCTATAGATCCAATCAAAGAACTGGATACAGTGCCTAAAGACTTTGGCTCGCACGTTTGGATCACACACATCTACTATCCCTATCCGCTGCATTCCCACGAGGCATTTGACATCGGCAGCGACGCGCAAAGAATTCTTTACAATTATCATTTTAAGCTAAAAGAGAAGGGCTTCAAGTACGGCTATTTGATTTTTGAAAGAGGAGGCGGGAAATCCCCGCAGGAAATAATGAAAAGCTCTGTAATTGCATTGAGGATGGTTGTTGAAGAGCTATTGAAAAATACAACACCAGACAAATTGCCTTTATCATTTTACGGCGTTTCACCTGAAGGTTTCTATTCAGAAGAGAGGCAGATGGCAGTTATCATGGACCATAGGTTTGATCCACTAAAAGGTCTGGTAATGGTTCCTGAAGAAACTTTCAGATTCCTGCCTGGCAAGGCAATCGAAAAGGGAAAGAAGCCGGAAGAAGCAGCAAAGGAGGAATGGAGATGATGTTAGCCATACCAGATGAAGATGAAACTTTTCTCGGGCGAGCAGCTTTAAAGCACGTTAAGCTTGCAGTTTGGATTAAAGAAAGATACAGATAATTCCTTAAGACCTTAATGTCCCATATGGGACATACTTAGCGAATGTAAAACGTTTTACATAAATGAAATACGTATTTCACAACTCTTTAAAGAGCTATCATTCAACCATCCAATCAACTTGTTTAATATTTAAATAGCGTTCATCAAAAGATAATTTATGTCTTTGGAAGCCTTGGAAGACGAGCTCGGAGAAGTAGTCTTGGCGAAGAAAAAAGAGGAAAAAAAAGAGCGAGAAGAACCCAGGGAAATAGCAAACAAAGAGCTCATGGCAAAAGTAATCAAGTTCACTAATGAAGCGCGGAAACAATACGCCGAGTTGATCAAGTCTGTGTTAATTTTCGGTTCAGCCGTAAGAGGAGATGCAACCAAAGGCAGCGATGTCGACCTGTTTGTGGTCATAGATGATACGGCTACAAAGTCCAGCGAAGACTTGCAAAAAATCAACTCCCACCTGCATTTGATTGCCAATGAGCTCAAGGACCTCCATGTGCAGACACATACTCTAACGGAATTCTGGCAATGGATAAAAGTCGGCTCGCCGGAGCTGGTCAATTTCCTCAGATACGGTCTGGCAATCTACGACACGGGATTTATAAAACCCGTACAGAGGATGCTGAACATGGGCCTGATACCGCCGAGTGAAGAGACAATCACTTTGAAGGCCAGGACAGCCGACACAAGATACAGGGCGGTTGTGCGCGACATAAAATCCATGATCTTTGATTTACGATATTCTGTTTTGGACATAATCCAAGCAGCAGTCATGCACTACTACAAAGCGCAGCCGGACTACAAAAAAGCTCCTGAGTATATGGAAAAATTTGTCAAGGAAAACATGTTGGAGAAGGAATACATAGACAAGTTCAAGGAACTCGACTCCTTATGGAAGAAAATAGACCACAAAGAGGTCAAGGACGCCACACCACAGCACTTGGAGACAGCTTTGAAACTTGCGCGTGAATTGATTACAAGATTTAAAACCATGATTCCTAAAGAGATTGTCGGGGAAGACTTGCCTTTAGAAGAGTGATTTCTTGGCTAAGAAAGATGAGAATAAGAAGGAAGAGCCCTCCAAAGAGAAGATAATGGGCGACATTAAACAATTTTCAGAGGAAGTTCTAAAGAAATACGGCAAATACATCAAGGCAATCGTCATGATGGGTTCTGTTGTCAGGGATGAATTCAAGGCTACAAGCGATGTTGATGTTTTTGCCATTGCCGACGACACATCATTTAAATTGACAAACGAATTTTTGGATGAGATGGACGCGGAGTTGGAAAAGATTGCACAAAAAATCAACAAAAGCATTTCCATACAACCAACATATACGCTCACAGAATTTTGGGACTATGCAAGAGTTGCTCATCCAATAATTTACAATTTCATAAAAGAGGGAGTTGCAATCTACGACACGGGATTCTTCGCACCCATAAAAAAACTTTTGGAAATGGGCAGGATACCAGCCACTAGAGAGGCAATAGAAAGCTACATGGAGGGAGCGCCAAAAAAACTGCAGAGAGCCAAGACTGTCAAGCTGCTTATGTTGGCAGAGGATTGCTATTATGCGATATTGAATTCCGTGCAGGCTGTCCTGATGTTCATGGGTCTAGCCCCTCCAGTGCCAAGCAAGGCATTTGACGATGTTGCAGAATTTTTGGTGAAGCCAGGTATTTTGGAGCAGCAATATGCTGATTGGCTGAAAGAAATTGTAGACATAAGAAAAAAGATAGAACACAAGGAACTTTTGGACGTTTCCGGCGCGTTTGTTGACGAATGGATAGACAAATCAGAAAAATTCGTCGACAGGATGTTCAATTTAATCGGCGCATTGGAGATAAGGAAGAAGGAAAAAATTTTGGAACGAACCCACGAGGTCATGCAAAAGGCAGCGATTACTGCATTGAAAACCCTGCATAAGATTGAATTAAGCCAAAACATAGAAAATCCAGCCATCGATTTTAACCAGTTGGTTCAGGATTTCGAAAAGAAATTGGGCAGTAAAGTTTCTGATGCATTCAAAAGAGATTTCATTGATACCAAGCGTGTCCAGCCTTATTATTTCGATATGTGGAAGAAAATCGAGGACATGAAGAAATTATCTGACGAGAGAAAGATACAGCAAGTTCCAGACAAAGACGTTTATGAGATGAGGGAGTATGTCAGAAAATTAATTAGGGATTTGTCCAAAGTCCTGAAGGACAACGAAGTAAAGAGCGAAACATTGTAAAGGCGATTCAACTTTTTATGGGAATTCAGGTCCCCAAAATTTCTCTTCAACTTCCATTTTCCTGTTGACAAAGCGTGCCAAGGTAAAAAGCAAATCGGAAAGCCTGTTTACGTATTTTAGCGTAAGCTCATTTATCTGCTCCGTTCCTTTGGATATGACAATTGCCCTTTCACATCTCCTGCATACAGTCCTAGCAACATGCAATGCAGAAGCAGGCAAAGCACCATAAGGTAGAATGAACCTGTTTATGGGCTTCAATTCCTTTTCCAAATCATTGATTGTTTCCTCCAAAAATTTTATATTCTCTTCGGAAAATTTGGTCCTTGGCATAGGTTGTCTTATTTTTGCAAATTCTTCTCCTATAAGGAAGATATCATTCTGCACTTTTTCTAGAATTGAGCCAACTTTCTCGTCTTTTGAAAAAGACCTCGCCAATCCGATGAAACTGTTGAGTTCATCCAGCGTTCCAATCACATCAATTACAGAGTCACCTTTCGATAGTCTGTTGCCTATAATAGATGTATCTCCCTTGTCACCACTGCCACTATTCGGCTTCATACCTATAATTTCAATCGAAACTATTAAATCTATGAGCAACAACTAACGGATATGAAAATCAAATTCAGAGTCAAACTCAAACGATTGGAAATAATTATTCTTGGATACCTCTTTTTCTTCTTGTTAACAATTCTATCACAAAACAAATTTCTGATAATCCTAAGCTTGATGGTGTTTGACAAAGTCCTTTTATCGCAATTGAGAGTACAGGGTTATTTTGGAATAGAACTTCTATCCGTTCCAATAATCTTGATTGCAATTACCCAAGGACCTTTAGTTGCATTTATGTTTGGGTTGTTTGGCATACCTCTTTTGGATATCTTGCGCTGGATACTGGCACCGCCCATACATCCTACCTATCCGCCTGTCGTCCCATCCGTCAGCAGTTTGCTTTATGGTTCCATGGGCGCTTTGGCGGTTTTCATGTACCCTTCATTTGATTTGTTAACTATAGTCTTGGTTACAAGCATTCTTGGCGATGCCTTGCATGCAATGTATATGTTATTTTTCGTGGAGCCGCCGAACCCAGTTTCGTATGTGATAAATATTGTCCAGAATTATTTCATCATGCAGTTGTTCATTGCGGTAGGGTTTGTTAAGTTTTTGGGGATAGGGTAAATTTAATATTTTCAATGCTAAATTAGTTATTTAGTGAAATATCATGAGAAATATCATAGAAACAGAATGGAGAAGACTTCTTACAGCTGAACCAGTTATTGAAGATGGATATATTGCAGCATGTTATATTGGAGGAGAATATGCAGAACGAGGTCCTTATTCAACAATTGAAAAAGTTTATGAGGTTGGTATAAGAGAATTTCCAATATTTGAGGTTATTGAGGTTAATGGAGGACAAAGAAGAGTTATAGAGCCCCATGTACGAGGATATGCGTTTAATGAGTCTAAGACATAGGAAAACGATAAAAATATTTTATTCTTCTTTAGCTCTCTTTTCTACTTCTTCTTCTATACCTAATTTTTCAACGAGTTCTTTGTAGCGATTTCTTATTGTGACTTCAGTAACACCTACAATATCAGCAACTTCCCTCTGTGTTCTTTTCTCCCCACCAAGAACGCATG
>CAYIDG010000006.1:0-11404 GCA_964362055.1 uncultured archaeon
GCTGGCCGCGGCTTGTCTGCCGGAAGTTCCAAATAATTCTTTCAAATCCAAACTACTATTGTGAGAAGACCTATTTTAATCGTTTTATTGGCCATATCTTTGGCTGTAATTTTTAGCGCTGATTCTTACGCCCAGGAATGTGCAAGAGCACGGCCGGTATTGACAGTCTCCCCAAGCTCGGTTTCAGGCCCTCCAGATACAACCTATTTGCTAACCCTTACAATAAGGAACGAAGACACGCAGGCATGCGGATTTACCGGTTTCAGGATAGCAGCATCACTTCCCACAGGCTGGACTTCCTTTATCCGTACAACACCAATATCCGTATTCCCGCAGCAGTCTGAACTAGTCTCAATTGACATAAAAGCTCCAAAAGACGCAACTGCTCAAGAACACCAGGCAATAATTGCAGTCGATTCTGACAACCACAATACCGCAGACTTGAAAGCATCTGCAACGGCCTTAATTACAATAAGGGAGGAACCCAAAAAATGCACGTTATCTGTGGACAGCATAGTCTTCAGGAAAGCAGGCACAGACGTGGAAAAAATCACTTTTTGCTTGAAGGAAAAGATTAACGTAGATACGAAGATATCGCTTAGGGGAAATACGCAGGACAAAGTTTTTGCCGACTTGTTTGTTGATGGGAAATTACTGGATTCCAGCATTGTTACAATCAGCCCTGATAATTTTGCCACTATAAACTTCAAGAATACCATTGATACAACGTCATTCGGTAAATCGACGCCAAATGTAAAGGTTGTGGCAAAGGCATCATGCGCCGCATCTGAAACAACAAGGGAAAAACAGCTTACCATAGACATCTGCGATCCAAGCTGCCTGTTCACAACATCAGTCGCAGCGCCACTGGAGAAACAGGTAGACCAGGACATAATCGCTTCAGTCTACACCAGGAACATCGGCAACAAAGAAAATTTGATTGCGATAGAACACGCTGTGTGCAGGGGCGGCAATTGCGTGCCGATGGTTTGTGAAGTCACTTCAGTGAAGCTGCAGCCCGAGGAATCCAAGACATACACATGCAGGCAGAAGGTTAAGGAGACTGGGACACATGAAATAGAGACCAAGGTGTTTGCATGCGGCAAGGAAGAATCCCAGATAAAAACCTTTGTCGGAGTTTCCTCATCGCCACAACAACCAACAGCAGTCTCTGGCGAATGCAAGGTTGAAGCCCTTCCTGAATTCAGATGCTCAGGCAGCATAAGGCAGAGACTATTTACCAATTCCGATTGCTCGACCACATGGGCTTATGACCAATACTGTCCTGACGGCTGTTCCAACAGTTTATGCATATCTTCGGCAGAGGATGTGAGGGGGTTCGAACCTGTTATAACACTTAGTGAGTCATTTGAAACCAAAAGCGGTGAAGATGTTAGGCTGGCGTTTGACTTGGAGAATCTGATAAACAGCCCGGCTAAGTTTGATGTTAAAGTTAGCGGCAGGGCTGCTGGATGGATATCCATACCCTCTTCTGTAATAGTCGGTGAAAAGGCCAAAGAAAGTATTTCATTTTCAGCCTTAGTTCCAGAAGATGTTGAGTCAGGTGAATATGATTTCATCATTAATGTCTCCACCGGAGCCAAATCAACATCCAAATCTTCGTTGATTAAAATATCCAAAGCAGAGCAGCCCAGCTTTTCTTTCGAAGTGGTTTTCTTAGTGCTAGGTGGCTTGCTGGCAGTCTTTGTTTTATTGCGTTTCCTTCAATATCGTTCAACTAAGAGACAATCTTTTTAAACAACCAAGAATCAAAAACTATGTAAGTGAATTAAATGCCCTCTGAGATAAACGTTTATGGTAGAAATAAAGCTTCAAGAGTTTGGTTAGAAAAAAATTATGGAGATGCAGATGCAGCTTTCAGAAGAGTCCATCCTCCTTATAGAACACGTTTACAAGCTTACGAAGGACCTAGAATTGTTAGACATGGGATAGTCGATATCAAAGCAGAAAAAGGCCAGGCATTCAGCGGAAGAAGTGCGATACTTAACTATTATTGGACCATATATTGCCACTGGAATCGTAGTGATCATTTTGATCAAACTGAACATGACATAAGAAAAGTTTTAAAAGAACTTGGTAGTCCAGATGGCATTGAAATTGAGCATTCTCGACTTTAGGGCATCACACTTATTTTACCCATTCTTAAACACCATTAATTCTTCGGTCAAAACACAAATAGAAAAGTTCTAAACGTCAATAATTTAAACACTAGCAGCAATTATTGATATCGATATCGATGGAAGAAGTTATAGAAAAGCTGAGAGCTATAAATGCCAAGAGAGTTTTCGTCCAGTTCCCGGAAGGTTTGAAACTAAAAATACAAGGTATAGGAAAAGAATTGGAAAAAAATGGGTTTGAGACTTACTTATGCCTGGATTCTACTTGGGGTGCTTGTGACATTAGGGAAGATGAAGCGAAGCGATTGAAGTGCGATGCCATACTTCACATTGCCCACAGCGATTTTGGTGTCAAGGCAGATATACCTGTGATTTACTACGATTATTTCTTGAATGGAAATCCGCAGCCAATTTTGGAAAAAGAATTCTCTAAATTAGAAAATTATCAGAAAATAGGTTTAGTCACCAGCCTGCAATTTATACCAGCAACAAAGAAAGTGAAAGAATTTCTTGAAGATAAAGGAAAGAAAGTTTTCATGGTCAAATCGCCTTTGGAAAAGTATGAAGGTCAAATGTTAGGATGCAGAACTGGTGCTGGTAAGGCAATTGAAAATAAAGTTGATGCGTTTCTTTGCGTTTCAGCTGGGAAATTTTATGGATTAGGACTCGCGATGGAGACAGACAAGCCATTGTTGAACCTGGATTTGGAAAAGTGCAATATTTACTCTATTGACGATATGAGGAACAAGGTGCAAAAAATAGTCGCATGGAACAAGCAGGTATTCAAGGAAGCCAAGCGGGTTGGATTCTTGATAAGCTGGAAGAGAGGGCAGATGTTCGGCAATCCGTCGGTATTGAAGAAAAAACTGGAGAAGGATGGCAAAGAGGTATATCTGTTTACTATGGATGAGATTTCACAACAGAAATTAGAGGGACTAAAACTGGACATTCTTATAAATTTTGCCTGCCCCCGCATAAGTACGGATGACCAAAGCAAATACAAGATACCCATGCTCAATTATTACGACATACCCAACCGATAGATTTTTATTGGCAACAGTCAAATGTAGGTAATAGATGTTTATGGAATTGAAGAAAATCAAGGAAGACGACAAGACGCTGCTTGTGGAAGTCAAGGGGGAGAGCTTCACATTAACCAACGCCATAAGGGAGTATTTGTGGGATGACAAGAGCATTTCCGAGGCTGCCCAAATAAAGGAACATCCTTATCTGTCACAACCAAAGATATTTGTCAAAACATACAGAGGCTCGCCTGTAGTTGCATTGGAAAAGGCTGCAGACAAGATTGTTGAGGACGCCAAGGAATTCAAGCAGAAGTTCAAAGATGCGTTAAAGAAGTAATCAACAAACATACTGCCCGCGTTCCTTCATCAGACTTTCCTTGAAATAAATCGTAGAATTGGTTCTGACTGCCAGAGCTATACCATCGCTCGGCCTTGAATCCAGACTCAATACATTATCCCCCTGTTTGACTATAAGCCTGCCTAGATAATTTGCATTGCCTTCAGCCGCAGGTTTTATATCCACAATCTTGACCATAAGAACCTGTATGTTCATCACTTCAAAGATTTCCTTCATCAGATCATGCGCATTGGGTCTTTCAGTAATCTTCCCCTCTATCCCATTGAGTATTGATTCCGCCTGTGCTGCATCCGTGCCTGCAGTAACCCGATAGCAACTCCCAGCCAAACTCACCACGCCTTCATCGCCTATGACAACAGCTTCTGGTTTTACCTCGACATAACCATCAGTAGACAATTCTGAAATTTGTGATGTCAGAGCTGACAATGATGTTGGAGTTAGCAATTGGATAGACAGTTGATTGCCAGCGAAGATAAAATAAGCGATTGATAGAGAAATCAAGAGTGAGATTACGGATAAAATCTTGAATGGAAGCAGTTTGTCCCTTGTCATAGTGATTATATACGCGTTCTTGTTTTTTAAATGATTAGCACACCCTCACCCATATCTTCGGCTTCCCTCCAGTAACGCCTTCGTTGCTCATACAAACCTTATAACTTCCAACACTAAACCTATCAGTTCCATTCAACTGCACTCTGTCATACGTAGAATACACTTGAATCGGTATGTCCTCGCCGCCCAGGTTGAATGATGCAAATGGTCTGCTTGGAATTTCCTGGTTGGCTATCTGGTAATAATTGTCTGATACAAGTTTGCATGTGCCTTTGGTAAACGGAATTACCAAGCTTGAGCCTACAATTTTTTGTCTTATTGATGTTGTATAGGTATTGTTATTGAAATAATTCGTGTCAATCGTACTGGTGAAATTAACATAGTCTAGCCTGTCACTTTTGCCCGAATGGATCAGTGAAAATAGCAAACCATCAGAACCAGTGCGGTTGAAAACGCACACATATTTTTGAGTTAAATTGCCGCTCGACGTTAAAAATTGGCGCGTCACGTTCCTTCCCCCCACAGTTTCATTAATCGTTCCTATATCATACGCATCAACACTTTTATTGCCACCAATTCTAAAATCAAAATTAAACTTTGCGAATGTGGGTATATTGCTGCTGTTGATGTAATCAGACGCGTTCTGGACCTTAACTATAAGAAAATCCGCCCCAGCCCTCAAGGTATAAACTATATCATAAGTGAAATTTCCTCCTGCCAAAGAAGCCGTCATATTTGTAGAATTCATGTGCACCACAGCCTCGGCAGCTGCAAGATTCTCATCCTCCCTGACTATCTCAATATATCCAGTACCGATAGAGCTCTGCGTTCTGTTGTCAATCACAATGGAGCTATCATTGATCGTGATATTCGCCCCAGTCTCTTTGAAATTGAATAGTTTCAACACCCTGCTTGTGTTGATTGTATTGCCGGGGGTTGCATTATTCAAGATGCCAACCCTCATTATCTCATTCTCCAGCACAATCTCAGCAACACCATCCCCATCCACATCATACTTGCTGGCTCTAGCACCAGTGCCGGCAGCAATAAAAACGTTCCCCTCCTTCACGAAAGTCCCAGACTCAAGTATGCCACTTTGAATCGTCTGGAAAAATTCTATTGTGTTAGTCTTTTGATTTATCTTGTACTCCCCACCGCTGACCTTCAATTGCAAAGTCCTAAAGCTGCCTTTGCCTTCCGATGCGACCTCCCTGATTACATTGTCCAGAAATTTCATATTCTGTATGGCCTCGTTGAATACTGCAGACTCTTTCGCCCTGTCAATCACCGGAGTGCCAATCAGCAATGCAATCCCAATTCCAGTGGTTGTTATAAGAAAGATGACCACAGTGCTTATGAGTTGACTGATACCCTTTGCCATTACATCACTTCAGATAATTCAACTTGGCCGGTCCGACTTTCCTCTGTTTTACCTTGCCCTCGACTACCAGCCCGTATAGGTACTTCGACACAGTAACCCTGTTGACATTCGTTGCTCTGGATATCTCTTCCACAGTTAGTCCTTCAGGCTTCTTTCTCAGAACACCTATTATAAGTTCCCGTACAGCAACCATTATCTTAAATTTCTGTTTCTACCAATAAATACTTTAAAAATCAGAATTAGAAAGCTATATAAATAATCAAAACAGATTATTAAATTAGTAAAAGGAGGCGCAGGCATACGGAAGAAGATGTATACGACCCTTTGACAGACGATTCTGATGAGGATGAAGGCCTATTCGAGTGACTAAACTCTGCGTGTAGAATTGAGAATTATAGTTTCCGTAAACTTGTCTCTCTGCTCCAGCCTATTGCTGCTAATTTTTATGTCGAAATAGCCGACAAACTTGCTGGTGCCGAGCTCGACCGGGATTGTGATATTTTCGGTTGAATTCGTGGTTGATGTCGTGAAATTCATCAGCAGGCTGAAGTTTAAGCTGCTTTGAGTTGCAAACACGAAGCTGGTCGTGAATGCCGAGGATTTTCCTACTGATGTGAAATTCTGCTGGCTGTTGTTGAATGTCAAGTTCAAGCTTGTTATGTCCTCGTCCATATAGTTCATGAAAGTCACATTCAATCGCGTATTCTGGCCTTGGTTTACTTGTGGCAGCGATGCGAGCAGCCCCACGCCGGTTAATATGGTTGCCCTGCCTGAGAAGGAATCTTTTGCAAAACTCATGAAATTATTGATATTCTCGGAAATATTTGTCAGGTTATAGCTGACCTGCATTATTCTGCTTAATTCGCTTCTCTGATTTTTAAATTCCAGCCTCTCCAGCCCCAGTTCCAAGAACCTCTTGGTTTCAAGTACGTTCGTCAGGTTCAAACTGGTTTTTATCAATATTATTACAACTACCGTTATTACAGCGATGGTTATGAATATTTGTCCTTTTCTCATGTCACCACAAATACAAGATAATCTGCCTTGGCAGGTAATTGTTCAAGTCCCCAGACACAAGGTAAACTACAGAAGTCAGTTTGTCCGATTGCACATCCGGCTTCCCGCAATTCCTTTCGCATATGACAACATCATAATTCAACTGGGAAGGCAGCAGGCTCGATAACCTGTCTTTTAATGCTGAGGTGTCATTCGTAACTATAACATCCCTCAGCCTGTTGCTGTCATCCAAAGCTTTCAATGCATCCAGTCCCCTGGCCTTCCAATTCACGGTATCAAATTCCGGTATAACATCCTTTCCACTGTAAAAAGTGATGAAAACCGTCAAGACCGCCAATATTGCTATAACTGCCTCTAGACTCTGTAATATGCCCTTCATTCGCCTATCTCCAAGTTGAAATAATAATCCTTGCTCAAGGTGTTCAACACGTCCGTATAATTCAATTTCCTGAGTGCAATCAGCCTCTCCGCAGATACCACAGCAAGCTTTTCTTCAGGGAAAATCGTAAACGTGAAATTCACAACCGACGGGAATGCAATCGAATAGTTCAGTGCTGTGATGTTTTTGTCGTTAGAAAAGTATATCGAAAAGTTTTTTGTTTCAGAAGCGCCAAAGCTATTGTTAAACACTATGTCGGAAGTGTTCAAAAACTGCTGCGAGCAAAAGGTTTGGTTGGACAACTGGAGCGGCACTTCATGGTTGGTTGAGTTGATTATCCTTACTGTATTGTTCCACGCCTTCTTTTCGCAATTTGCATCAAATGTCAAGGATAAATTCAGCGCCACATTCCCCCTATAGGTGGAGCTATTTTCAATTACAATCACAGGGATTCTGTACATGTCTGTAACAAGCCCTACCCTGAAGGGCCTGTCACCTGCTTCTGTCCAATTTCCCGGGACTCCCTTGCCCCCAAATAATGTGGTATAGACATTGTATGCAACGGTTCTCAATTCGCTGGTAGAGCTGAGATTGGTATAATTTGTCACATAATTTATCAGGTACACAACCAAGACCGATATGAAACTGAAGAACAATCCCACGGCAATGGCAAAATCTATCTGCGAAGGCATGCAATCATCTGATGTCCGTTACCCTAATTATAATATCAGGTTGGCCGAGTATAACCGCATCATAAATGGTGGAATTTTGGTTGTACCTATAGTATCTCAGCACATCATTCAAGCCATTCCTAATCTTGCCCTGTATGCCGATATCCAGATTCGGCAAATCAAATTCAATCGCCACTATCGGATCCTGGGTTGTCTTGGCTATGACTTTTGCCGAAGAAGCATCCTTAACCCCGGATATATCGACCCCTCCTATGGTGGCTGCCGTCAAATAGGAAAACAAAGAACCGGCCGATATCAAATCAATTTCATAATTCAGCTTGGCAACACCATCAGGCAAGTTCAAATCAACCTCGCTTATCAGCACACTTGTATAGTTGGTCGGCTGTATCTTGGAATTTTTCCCGCTGTCATAAATTTTTATCAGGTTGTCCTTGGTTTGCGTGGCTACCTGAGTCAGCTCAGCCCTGATTTCCCGATCCAAAGCGGCCCTGTAGACAGTGTAGACTAGAGCGGATATACTGGTCAATACAAGTATCGAAAACAAAACAGTTAGCATATAGCTGACAAGCCTAGATTGCCCTTTCATTAAATCAGAATTATGCTTTATACTAAATATTTATTTACCGTCAAATGAAATCTTTATTATGGAATCCAAGGCAGTATCTCCTTTGGTTGCAGCAGTTCTCTTGATTGCCGTTACAATGACAATCGCCGGGATGCTTGCCTACTGGGCATCTGGGTTTGTAAGGCTGCAGACAGAGACATTTTCCAACCAGAGCGTAGTTTCCAAGTGCAATTTCGCCGATTTTAAAGTTTATTCCTGCAGCTATAACTCTAGCAGCCAAAGAATCAACCTGATACTCGAAAATATCAAGAACATAGAATTGAAAAATCTGACAGCGTTCGTCGTATACCCCGACAACACCATTGCAAAATTTGATTTGGGTGGAAATTTGCCTTCGGGATTCATAAAGTCATTCCCAATTTCATCGGTGAGCCCCGATTATTCTTCTATAAATATCAAGACCGAATGCCCTGAGCTGAGCGTGAGTGCGACATGCAAATGAAGGGAATATCGCCGTTTATTGCAGTCATTCTTTTGATTGCGTTTACAGTTGCGGTTGCAGGGATAGTCAGTGTTTGGTTGACAGGATACACCCGGACCACATCGGACATAGTCAGCAACCAGTCAACCACAGAAATCAAATGCAACTACGGCGGTGTTTCTCTTAAAAGCCTGAGATATGTGAGCGGGAATATCACAGGTAAAATCGAAAATACAGGCACTATAAGTTTGGATGCAATACAAATCCAGACATTGTTCAAAAACCAATCCTCCCTTAAGACTGCATTATGCGGCACAGCATCGTCCCCGTACAACTGCTCGAGTGCAAACTTGTCTTTGTCGGCCAGGGAAATAGCGTCGTTCAACATAAGCATCGGCGGAACCAATTACGATGACATAAGGGTTATAACGCAGTGCGCCTCTGTTTATGATACTGTAGATGCTTCAGAAGTTAGCAGTTAGACAGAAAGGTTTCTCGAGGCGTTATTTATTTCGTGCTAAACTTTCAATATTTTTCGTGCATCATCATCAAGTGGTTCTCCTCTATCTTCGTCGAATCTTCCTCTGTAGTCCCGTGCAGAATTTCCCATGAATCTCCCTAGGACAAGACCTGTAAGTAATGGACGTATTTTAACATAATAAACGGTGAATCTTTTGTTTAATTCTACACCTACAAGCATGAACTCATATGATGATAGTAATCCTCTATATCTTTCGTAAACTGTAGTATAATCTCCAAGACCTTCTCTAGCAACCCTTTGTACAATCTGTTGTATCAATGGATTATCTGGATTAGCAAAACTTTGCTTTGTAAAACCTCTTGCTACAATATGATATTCGAATCTACTTCTTCCTTGATGTTGTACCGTCATACTTAAAATGTTATTAATAAGCTATTTATCTCTCACATTTCGCGTCGCTCGTCAGTCATGTTTTACTAATTAGTTCATTAAAAACATTCTTCGGAAACTTCATTTACCGCTTAACCAAAGATAGTGAAAACCAGGCTCCCTACAAATACCATGAATACACTGTGCTTGGCGCCTGCCACCATAGACCCTTCAGCCATCTTCCCCACGCTCAAGCCTGCAAACAAACCCTGGATGATTATCAAGTTCCTGAATAGCGCCTTGTATTCCGTAGCCAGCCCTTCTTGTGTAGCCCCGCCCAACACCCCTAGGGGAGAGACTTGTGTCAAGCTTGGCACCAAAAATTGCTGCAGGCCCAGCATGACAGCAAGAAAAACAAAGAAAATTATATACCCGGTCATCATCTGCGATTGCAGGTAAAGCATCCTTTCAGACCTCAGCCTCTCAACCTCTATAGCTGTTTTCGCCAATGCATCGAAGCTATCAACCAAATTGCCCCCGAATCTATGGCTTTCAACAACAGAAGAAATGATCCTGCCTATCAGTCTGGACTTTACTCCTTTAGAAAATCTTATGAGAACTGTTGAGACTGGAATGCCCCAATCCATTTGGGCGGCTATCTTCCTTATGTAAGGAGACAAAGCCTTGTAGTCGTTTCTTGATACGGTTTTGATCGCCTGCGGTATCGTCATCCCTCCCCTGACCGACTCTACAAAATCCCTTAAAAATACCGGGAACAGCTCTTCCAGTTCTTTCTTCTTCTCATACCGGAGATAAAGGACGGCGATGATAGGAGCCACTAAGAGAAATACGGCAAAGATGTTTATCATAGAAGCAAGGGCTGTAGACTGTACAATCACAGTCCAATTAAATGCAGTCAATGCCACTACAATCGCCGTATTTACTCCTATTGCAGTCGCCAATCTTCTGTCAATTTTGAATTTAAATTTCAACCTCTACACCCCTTAGGAATATAAGGAATCCTATGTTAAGCGTGGGCACAATGAAGTAAATGCTCAGTTTTGTCAAGTCTAAAATGTTATAGCCAGCTATGTTAGGCTGTATCATGTTCATTACCGCAAATAATGCTATGATGAACAAAGGCGCGGCAATCAGCAATCCTGTATAGAATTCTGCATAGGCTGACAATTGCTGAAGAAATTTCTCCCTCCTTATTTTCCACTCAAATAAGGTTTGTTCGGCCGTGCTTTTCAAAAAAAGTTTTACATCACCGCCAGATTCTATCGTAGTGACAAGGCCAAAAAATAGCTGTTTCAATGTTGATGATGGCGTTCTCTCGGCCGTTTGTTTTATAGCCGTTAGGGGATCAACACCAAAGTCATCCACATTTTTAACTATCTTCCTCATTTCCACGGCAATGTCACCATATTCGTCAAACTGGCTGATAAGTCTGAAAATTACCTGTGGCGGCACTCCCGATTGCGCGATTGCGCCCATATGAGTCAGAACAAAAGGAATGTTGGTTTCTATGTTCCGCTCCCGTACTATAGAGACTTGAGATGGGTATATGATAAGTACAGCAAACGTTAGCACGGCAGCTATGATGGGGATGAAGATTAGGTATGCAATCTGCATAATTTCAGGAATTTGTGCAATGGACAACACTTTCAACAGGATGAAGAGCGCTACAAAGGCTCCAATGGAGACCAATGCGGTTGTGAGGAATAAGACGCTTAGGTAAATCCTGAACGGCATCTTTATGTTCGCAGTAAGGAGGCTGTTTTTTGTTATTATAAAGGATTCGCCGTACTTATCCGCCAGATTCCCAAACAGCTGGACAGCAACACTTTTATAACTCATTTTCTCCAAATGAAATTTGGTTGTACTAATGAAAATAGATTACGGCTTCCCCCTGATTACTTTAAGTCCCAGCAAATCTAAAAGCGATACACGTCTAGGCCTTTCC
>CAYIDG010000006.1:11414-14919 GCA_964362055.1 uncultured archaeon
CTTGGGAGTCTCGATGGCACTTGGCTTTTCCACAGCCTTTTCCGCGACAGGCGCTTCGCCAATCATCTCCAATACTTTATTCGGTTCCTTGTAATATTGGGAAATGATTTTTGTAACCTCCGCATAATCCTTTATCTGTTTTTTCTGCATCCACTCTAAAATGCTCTTCCTTCTTTCAACCTCCTTTTTGGCGTCCTCCAAATTCCCGCCTTTTGTGACCGTCACCTTTCCACCTTAAGACTATCGCCCACTTTTGAATAGGAATCCGTGATGGGATCCCATTTGAATACAGCATTTGTCTTCACCTCGTTTGTGTTCGGGTCTACAGAAATTATTTCTACGATATCGCTTATTCTTCTAGACGATTTGCCCTTTTCCTTTGCATGGGCCATTATGATTACAACGTCCAAGCTTTCGAGCAGCGTCGGCGACAAATTTATCGGCGATGTGGTCAGTCTCTTTATCATGGTCTCAACAGAGCCGGCGTGGAATGTCGACAATGACGGGTGTCCGGAGCTCATGCCTTGGAACATCACATAAGTTTCCGCGCCTCTGACCTCCCCTACTATCACATAATCAGGGTTTTGCCTGAAGCTCTCCTTCAGCAAATCGAACAATGACACTTCGCCGTATTTTTCACCGGTCGGCATGGGAATGCCGAAGCCAGATCTCGCCAAGCCAGCTATCCAGTGCTCATGCGGCAGTCTAAGTTCTCTGGTGTCCTCTATGGAGACTATCTTTGCTTCAGGCTGGATAAACATGGATACAGAGTTTAGAAAAGACGTCTTCCCGGTTGCCACCCCCCCGACTACCAGGATGGAGGCGCCGTGCTCCACCAAATACCAAAGATACGCCATCATTTCTGTCGTCGCTGTATTAAGTTCTATTTGGTCTATAGGTGAAAATGGCCTTTCAGAAAACTTACGTATGGTGAATGTAGGTCCTCTTGTGGCGACATCACCGGCCAAAGTCGCAGACACCCTGCTCCCGTCAGGCAAAGTTCCATCCAGGATAGGCTCTGCATAGCTGATATACCTCCCGCACCTTTCGGCCAACTTTACAACGAACTCCCTCAGCCTGTCCGCATCCTCGTAAGTTATGGTTGTCTTCAGCGAGCCGTACTTCCGATGGATTATAAATACAGGCGTCTTCACGCCATCGCAGCTTATGTCCTCTATGTTCGGATCCTGCAGGAACACTTCTATCTCGTTATATCCTACGAAATCCCTGTAGATGTAGTACATTATTTTTGCGTATTGGTTTGGCGTGACCTTCAAGCCAAAGTCCTTGACTATTTTGTTGACATTCTTCTCCAGATAATCTATCACCTTGGAGGTCCCCTTGATAGTCGACAAGCCTATGTCCACAACCTCTATCAATGCCTCGGCAATTTTCATGAGATTCGTCTTTTCCTCTTCAGCCAATGCTGGTTCTATGATATTGTAGCCCACTTCTTTTGTCTCGGGGTTCCATTTGATGTTTACATAAGCGAAAGGTTCTATCAGTGGATAGGTTATGTTTATTTTTGTCACATCTGTGATAGGAGGGAATTCCACGATTCTGGACGGTTTTTTAAGTTCAAACCCCGGAAGCTCCTCTGCAACTTCCCCTGCCTTCTGTTCTTCTGCTGGCTTCCTCTCTATAATTTTCCTGTAGAGCGCGCCTCTTAGGCTTTTTATCTTCCCCAGCATTCAAATCCTCATGTGCTTCTTTCTTATGGATTTCCCGGGCTGGGATATGCCCCTGAATCTAGCGCAGGAGGGACAGATCCTGACCTTTCTGTTCAAAAGATGTATCATCCTTCTGTCCACCTGTTGCAATATCACTGGATCCGAAATCCTGAGTCCCCTGAAAATTGTGAAGGTCTTGTATTTGGGCACCTCTCTCTGGCAGAACTCGCAGTTTACAGTAGTCTCCCTGCCTCTGGACTTGGTGTGCCAATATTTCCTTGTATAGGGTGCTGTACTTACAGGCATAATAGATATTAGGTGCTTTTAAATGATAAGTTTGTTTGATGATGGTTTCCTTGGCGATTATCGAAATTTTGTTTGCATTAGGTTTGGTGGAAATAATCAATGTGTCCCAGCTAGGGCATCAAAAAATTAAAAACTAGCTTATGACTGAAAATTCTACAGAAGCAGGTGGCAATACCATGGTATTTGAATTAAAACCGGCCAAAAGTTTTTTGGCATTGTTTCTAGCCTCTAAAGTTTCCGCGAGTGATATCACAGTCCCGTTGCATACAGCATACATGAGATACCTCTCCTCTGGGTTGTGGTTCAACCCTACGATGTGCCCCAACTCATGCGCCGCTGCAACATATTCACGGTTTGTAGTCCTGTCAGGCATTACCACCGATAGGTGTTTGGGGAATGATATGCCGTTGAAGCTCATGTTCTTGACAAAAAACATGTTCACAGCATTTCTGTCATAGCCGTCTATTGCCGTAAGTATCGCCCCATAGCCACCCAACACATCCAGTACTTTTTCCGAACCTACTTCAGTAACCGAAATGCGTTTGATTTCAAAAGACACGTTGGCCTGTTCCCAGATGTCGTTTGCATTGGCAATCAACCTTGTTATGTTTTCCGAATCCCTCCCGCTTCCCAGCTCGCCTTTCACCACCACGGCATTTAATGGCAAGGTAATCACCTCAGCCATTTGTTTGTTTATATCATTTGCAATTGAAAACAACCCCATCATCAGCAATCCAAATAAAATCACCTGTGCAGCAGCTCCCATAATCTTTAAATTGTTTGGAGTGCTTTTATAATTCTGCTATTGTGATGGGATGAAGTTCAAGAAGATTAATGGCAAATATCTGATAAGAGTTTTCAAGGGGGAGAAGATTGCAGAATCCATAATCAATTTTTGTAAAGAGAATGACATAAACTCTGGCGCGTTCTACGGCATAGGTGCTGCTAGTAGAGTTGAACTGATGATTTATCAAGAGGATAAAAAAGAATATCTATCAAAAGTTTTTAATGAGGATTTGGAAATACTGAGTTTAATCGGGAATGTTGCATCATTGGACGGAAAACATGCCGTGCATGCCCACATAACTCTTTCAGACAAGGATACAAAAGCTGTCGGCGGGCATTTGAAAGAAGGGATAATCTCTGGAACTTTGGAATTGGTTTTCACAGATTTCAAAACAGAATTAAATAGGAAGTACGACAGCGAAACAGGTTTAAACCTATTGGATATATGAGATGTATGCTCGAATGCAAGAAGTGTAAGGTCATGTATACAGATTCAAACAAGTGCTTGATATGTGGTATTGATAATTTGCCTAAAGAAACACCGCATGTAATTCCTTATGTGATGAGGGACCAACCTGTTTAAAGTTTAAATAACAAATTCTCAAAGTAAGAATAAATCTAGATGGGAGGTGAACAATAGAAGTGTCATTTAGAGATCAAGTATTCAAGAAGCCAGAATTCAAGAAAATATCAGATGTAATCTGGGAAATACCTACAAGCTTCAAGCAAGGAATGAAAGTTCC
>CAYIDG010000007.1:0-13988 GCA_964362055.1 uncultured archaeon
TTTGCTATTAATCAATGTTGAAACTGCCGTGTCATTCATACTAGGGGTTATCATGTCCGCATTGGCAGGCTACATAGGGATGAATGTATCCGTCAAAACCAATTCAAGAGTCGCTCACGCAGCCAACAAAAGTTTGGACGAGGCTTTATCCGTAGCATTCAAAGGAGGAACTGTCACGGGAATGATTGTTGTTGGGCTTGGTTTGCTTGGCGTTAGTGGTCTATTTATCCTGTTTGGAAAGCCAGGGCTTATAATTGGTTTTGGATTTGGCGCGAGTCTGATAAGTCTGTTCATGAGAGTTGGCGGAGGCATTTATACCAAGGCTGCGGATGTTGGAGCTGATTTGGTCGGTAAACTTGAAAAGGGAATTCCGGAAGACGACCCAAGAAATCCAGCTGTGATTGCTGATAATGTCGGTGACAACGTTGGTGATTGCGCTGGCATGGCTGCAGACTTGTTCGAATCTTATGCTGTTACTTTGATAGCTGCTATGCTTCTAGGGTTGACCATAACCAATGGCATTATTTTCCCATTAGTCATAGGTGCAGTAGCAATCTTCGCATCTGTGATAGGAACATTTTTTGTCAGACTGGGAAAGAATAAAGACATATGGGAAGCCTTGAACAAGGGTTTGATTGCCACTACAATAATTTCAGGAATTTTATTCTACATTGCCACAGTCTATTTCTTCAATGACATCAAACTATTCCTTGCTGCATTAACAGGATTGATAGTTACATTGCTAATTAGTTTCATAACAGAATTCTATACTTCCAGAGAAAAGAAACCAGTTCAAGAGTTGGCAAAATCAGCCACTACAGGTGCGGCGACAAATATTATTGCGGGATTGGCTCTTGGATTCAGAAGTACAGCACCATCTGTGTTGGTGATAGTTGCTGCAATTCTAGCATCATACTACCTTGGCGGTGTTTATGGAATCGCGATAGCCGCTTTGGGCATGCTCTCAGTAACAGGAATGATTGTAGCTATAGACGCTTACGGTCCTATAACAGACAACGCTGGAGGTATTGCAGAGATGTCTAAGCTGCCACTGAGAGTTAGGAAGATTACAGATTCATTGGATGCAGTGGGCAATACAACTAAAGCTGTTACCAAGGGATTTGCAATCGGCTCTGCAGCACTTGCAGCATTGTCATTGTTCGTTGCGTATTCAGAAGCAGTTAACTTGAAAACAATCAACCTTCTTTCTGACAAAGTTGTCGTTGGTTTGTTCCTAGGGGGAGCAATACCATTTTTATTTTCCTCATTTTTGATGAAGGCTGTCGGAAGTGCGGCGATGCTTGTTGTGGAAGAAGTTAGGAGACAATTCAAAACCATAAAAGGGCTGATGCAGGGAAAAGCCAAACCAGATTACAGCAAGGCTGTTGACATAAGTACAAGAGCAGCATTGAGAGAGTTAACCGCCCCAGGAATTCTGGCAGTCCTGTCGCCAATAATTGTCGGATTTGTTTTAGGAACAGAAGCACTTGGCGGGATGTTGGCTGGCAGCATAATTACAGGATTACTATTGGCATTGACATTAACTACAGCTGGCGGTGCATGGGATAACGCAAAAAAATATATAGAAGCCGGTGCTTTCGGTGGCAAGGGTTCTAATGCGCACAAGGCTGCAGTAGTCGGTGATACAGTAGGCGATCCGTCAAAAGATACTGTTGGCCCCAGTTTGAACCCATTGATAAAGGTTTTAAATACAATTTCACTAATTTTTGCTACACTCTTCGTGAGTTTTGCTATGGGTTGAGGTTCACATGTATCGTACAGTAACAGTATCAGACAGAATCAGGGTTCCGCCAGAGAAATTTACATCCAACCTGAAAGAATCTGTCAAGCAGGCAATTGCTGGAAAGCTGGTCGGTACCCTGGACACAAGAATCGGCGTCATACTTTCTGTCGTGGATGTGGAAAAGGTTGGCGAAGGAAAGATAATGGCCAATGATGCGGGTGTCTACTACATGACCACATTCAAGCTGCTGACATACAAGCCTGAATTGCATGAGCTGGTGTCTGGTGAGGTTGTTGATAACGCTGAATACGGATCTTTTGTCAGGATAGGGCCTATGGACGGCTTAATTCACATATCTCAGTTGATGGATGATTTCGTGAGCTATGACAACAAGAATTCTGTGTTCCTAGGCAAGGAAACCAAACGAACTTTGAAGGAAGGGGACAAGGTAAGAGCTAGAGTGATTTCAGTATCATTCACCGAGCAGAACAAAGTTGGCTTGACTATGCGGCAGAGCGGGCTGGGTTCTGTCGCTTGGATAGAGGCTGAGAAGAAGAAAAAGAAATGATGACATGGCTAAGAAAAAACAAGTCTGCAGGAACTGCAGGAGATTCACAACAGATAAGGCATGTCCTGTATGCAAGTCTACAAACCTTTCGCCAAGCTGGAAGGGACTGGTAATAATCATCGACACAAATTCCGAAATAGCGAAAATGCTCAGCATATCGGAGCCGGGCAATTACGCACTGTACGTTGGTTGATATGGATATAGCTATTGTCAGTGAAAGGGAAAATCCGTTCTTGAAGAGAAAAGAAATTATTCTGTCATTAAAACATCCGAACGCATCGACGCCACCGAAGGCGGAAATCATAAAATCTTTGGCAGGCAGCAATTCCGTCGATGAAAGTCAGGTGGTGATTGATTACATATTCACCAAGAAAGGAATTGCAGAATCTGTGGTGAAGGTAAAAATTTTGAAGGAAAGGCCAAAGGTTGCGGTCAAACAGGAAACAAAGGAGAAAAGCAATGAAGCACAAGCCAGTCAAGCAGCATGAATACTTCAAGACGGAAGGCAGTTTGGCGAGAACAAGAAAGAATTGCCCCAGATGCGGCGATACTTTTCTCGCACAGCACAAGGAAAGCAACAACAAATTGAGATACTATTGCGGCAGATGCCATCTGAGCAGCTGGGAGTGATTCTTCAGTCTTAAGTGTCTGTCTAGAAAAGGATTTAAGTACATTTACATAAATTTTATAAAGATAGTGCATGAAAGCAATCTCCCCAATGATAGCAGTTGTTTTGCTCATCGCATTCACAGTGGCAGTCGGCGGAATTTTATCAGTCTGGTTGTCCACACTATCCACAACCCAGACGACAATCGTGTCATCAGGAACTGAGAAACAGGTAAGATGCGCCGCTTCAGCTTTGAAAGTTTCTGAAGTTAGATACCCTGCTGGTGCAGGCAGAAGTTCTGTGAACGTTTCAGTTACTTATGATAGCGGTACAGAGCCATTATCCAATATTACTGTAGAGATTTCAGCAAGAGGTGTTACTGATTTGGTTAATTCTACTGGAACAGTTTCACCAGGCGAAGCGAGAGCAGTTAATGTTACAGCCAATTTTCCACCCGAAGTGGTATCAGCCAGGGGCTTCTGCAAGGACACAGTTCCCATAGTTGGAACATGCAAATCCGGCCAGCCATGCATGCTAGGTAGTGGTTGAAAATGAAAGCAATCTCCCCAATGATAGCAGTCGTATTGCTTATCGCATTCACAGTGGCAGTCGGCGGAATTTTATCAGTCTGGCTGTCTACACTATCAACAACCCAGACAACAATCGTGTCATCAGGAACTGAGAAACAGGTAAGATGCGCCGCTTCATCAATTTCTATTTTAGAAGTAAGATACCCAAGCGGAACTAGCGGTTGCGTAGCCCCTTATAATTGTGTGAACGTTACAGTTAGATATGATAGTGGTGTAGAAGCCTTATCAAATATTACCGTAGAAGTTTCTGCAAGGGGCAGTATTAATTCATCGACATCGACTGCTAGATTTAGCCCAGGTGAAAGCAGGGTAGTATCTCTTATAGCCAATTATCCGCCTGAAGTTGCGTCAGCCAGGGGCTTCTGCCAAGATTCTGTTTCAATAACAGCAGAATGCAAAGCTGGCCAGCCATGCATGCTAGGTAGTGGTTGAAAATGAAAGCAATCTCCCCAATGATAGCAGTCGTATTGCTTATCGCATTCACAGTGGCAGTCGGCGGAATTTTATCAGTCTGGCTGTCTACACTATCAACAACCCAGACAACAATCGTGTCATCAGGAACTGAGAAACAGGTAAGATGCGGTGCCTCCTCATTAATTATTAAAGAAGTGAGATATAACGCAACACAACCTTGCAGTCTATGCAATATTAGCCATTATGTAAATACAACTATTCGCTATGAGTCTGGAACTGAAGTTTTATCACCAAATGTAACTTTGGAAGTTATTTCCCGAGGAACAAGGAATACTAGCACACATGTAGTAACTCTTGCACCGGGGCAGTCTTATACCAACTTTACTAATGTCACCACAAGTGCAAACACATTGACTACAGGAGGAGTTATAGTTGCAATTCCGCCTGAATTAGTTAGAGTCAGGACATTCTGCCAGACCAACATCCCCGTAACAGCAGAATGCAAATCCGGCCAGCCATGCATGATAGGCGGGGTTTCTTAAACTTTTAAGCCGTCCCAAATGAAATTATTATTATGAAAGGATTATCGCCATTGATAGCAGTAGTGCTTCTTATAGGCTTTACAGTAGCGATCGCAGGCATCATATCGGTCTGGATTACAGGCACTACCAGGACGCAAACAGACATAATAGGCGAGCAGACTATATTGCAGTCAGAATGTGTTGTTTCAACCTTGAAGGTATTGGAAGTCAGGCGCAGCTCAGGACAGGTGAATGTTACGTATGTATTAGAAACAGGGAGTGAAGCTTTGAGCAACATTACAATAGAGGCAATCGCTTTGGGCAACACAACGAGAGCAGGTCCATTCTACATAAATTCAACATTTAAGCCAGGCGAGGGCAATGCGACAACGCTCAACATACAGCCTATTGGTCCGCTGGAGATAGTCAGGGTGTCTGGAATCTGCAAATCCAAATACCCGGTTTCAACAGAATGCAAATCAGGAAAGCCATGCATGGTTTCAAACTAAATTCTTAGCCTAATCCTTCTCCATCTCTTGATTTTGTCCGCGGATATTCTCCTGCTTCTGGCTCTTTTCAGCCCGAACTTTCTTATATCCGCCCATCTCGGGGCATTCCTAACTTTTCCTATCTTCCCCAGCTTGATTTTCTTGGTGAGGGTTTTTATAGCCATCAAACCAACTTTCTCAATTCTCTGCTCTTTTCGATGGCCATATCAAGCATCCTTTCCACATCTTCAAATTTAATTTCCTTTCTCCCCTGCTTTTGCAGCGCGCATATCCTGTCATCATCCCTGACAGAAATGCTTAGCTTAGAATCTAAAATCTTCTCCTCTTCATAGTTGGGATCCAAAATAAAATTCTCCCCCACCTTCGCAACAGTAACATTAACAGGTGTGAACGCCACAGGCAAAGGCTTGTCGTATTCTCCTCTGACTATCTTGTCATTCTCCAGTTTCGGCAGTCTTGCGCTCTTCAATGCAGCTATGCTGGCCAATGCCGCGGCATCCTGCAGGTTGCCGTCGTGGTTGATTATGTGTATATCAACGAAAATGGAAAAAACCTTCTGGCCTTCCACCAAACATAATTTCTCCAGTTCCACAGTCTCAGATTCCCTGATGCCGCGGTCGACTATCCTGGACAATTCAACAGCATTCTCGCTTGGCGGGCCAGATTCAAATTCAGGCGATGCCAAAGGTGTGAATTCTGTATTCACCACAAGAATGCCTTTGTTAGGGGTGTCGGGAAATGGCGTTCCGATAGCAATCTTCACCCCGGATATGACTTCTGTCTCGCCAATCTTCACTCTGGCTGAGCCTTCGGCAGTGCCTATAGCATCCCTAATAATCTCAATAGGTCTGAAGTCTGCAAACTTCCTGCCATCCATTCTTTTACCCTTCTGTATAAGTTCCAATGCATACATCTCTTCCATCTCATCCACCCCTGTAAGAATCCTTCAAAATCTTCTTCTGCATTTCATATATCTGCGTGCACGATTCTTTGGCCAGCTGCAAAAGTTTCAAGATCTCCTCTTTTGTCAAAGCCCCGTCCATCTGCAACAAACTGATCAGGCCTTTGTTTGGCAGCATGGCAACCGCCATGTCAGCCTCGGAATTGTTGTCCTCCTTCCCGTTCAAGTCCACAATTAGTGTGCCGTCAATCTTGCCTACAGAGCATGATGCGACCAAATCCTTCATAGGAACACCGGCGGATGCCAATGCCAATGATAATGCGTTGATTCCGGTTACCCTTGTGCTTCCATCAGCCTCTATGATTTCAACAAAACCATCTATCGTGACTTTTGGGAAATCTTCCAGGAAGATTGTAGGCTCCAATGCAAGTCTTGTGACTTTAGAAATTTCCGTGCTCCTCCTGTCAGGACCCGGTGATTTCCTGTCGACAACTGAAAAGGGAGCCATGTTGTACCTCACCCTCAAGATTCCTGTATCGGATTCCTGCAAAAATCTGGGATACAATGCCCTGGGGCCGTGTACGGATGCTACCGCAGTTGTCTTCCCGAATTTCACTTCTGCCGAGCCGTTCGCCCTGTTGACAGCGCCTAGTTTCATTTGTATTTCTCTCAATTGCTCTGGTGATCTGCCATCCAGCCTTTTGCCGTCAATCAACAGTTTTACTTCTTCCATCTACAGCATCCCCTCAATCCTTTCTGTCAATCCTGTGGAATGCGACTCCTTCTCTATCGTCAGTATCGCCTCTATAGCCTTCGCCTTATTCTCGCCCCTTATCCAAACCACGCCATTCTGGCCTGTGTAGATGTCGCATTTGGTCTTGTTTTTTATCAGGCTTATCATGCTGCCAGCTTTTCCTATTATCCTTGGAATCTTGCTTGGGGTGACTTTGATTATCACACCTCCGTACAGCTTCCTTGCCAGAGTATCCCTCAGGCTTACTTGCACGGTCTTGTTTTTCGTAACCTTGGATATTCTGCAGAAAACCACGTCATTGGCATCAAAATACCTGCTTATGTCTGTCCTGGCCATGTCCACAAATTCATCCACAGCTTCAGCAACCGGCAGGAATGCAGCATATGGGGAGGTGATGTCAACCATCCAGCCAGATATCTCAACGCCGGATATAATTCCTATCACCCTGGCCCCCAGATTCGGGAGGTAAGCTCCTGATAAGGGTATGACCGAAATTTCATACTCGTCTATCCTGGGCACGCCAAGGACTTTCGAAAAAATATTCTCTCCATCTTGGAACACGCCATTCCCCAGCTTCCTGCCCTTCTTGCTGTCTATTTTTTCTCCGGGTATGGCAACATCCCTGTATTCCGCCATCAGATAGACTCCTTCCTGATTACTTTGGATTCGAAGCTGCCGTGGGTGAGGCTGGAAATCTTTTGGAACAATTCCTCCTGCACGCCAGCCAAAATTTCTATAGTTACCTGAAGGCTGCCGTCGTTCAGCCATTGCTCATTTTGGATGCTGCCTGCAGATTTTACAATCGGATGTATTCTCCCGGAAAATTGCGGGGAGACCTTGATTTGCAACACAACCTTTTCAAACTTTATGGGCAAAATTGTTTTAATCGCTTTGACGACTTTGTCTATCTGGAGTTCTGCGTCTACTAACGGGTCTATGTTTATGCCTGATTGGTCCATTGCATTTAAAATTCTCTGCGGCGGATGCGGCGTGTTTGTCTGCGGGTTTATCCCCCTCTTGGATATCAAGGTGGAAATCTGGTTTCTCTTCTGCTCAACCATCTGCCTTTTCTGCTCTGTCGTTAATTGCATTTCCCCTTCCTTCAATATCTTCGCAGCAATTTTAAAAACGTCAGTAGTGCCAAAAGTCTTCTGCAAATCCTTCTCAGGGACCATGTCAGTGGTTCTAACATCCCTATAGATTGCCGGATATGCCAAAATATCATTCATGTCTATAGTCGCTCCTTTCTTGAATTCCAAAGCTTTGTTTGGGTCGACTAATATTTCAAATTTTTGGCCAGAAACAGTTAGTCTACTTGTCACGGCCTTGTCTAAACTGACCGACAAAACACCACTTCGAAATTTTCTCTTTTCTCTCAATTCTAGTAGTAAAGAAGCATTTAAATAGTTTTATTTAGTCAGTTTCCTTATCTCGTCTTCGGACAGTTTCCTGAATTTCCCGTCTTTCTTTATAACAGCCAAATCTATAGTGCCTTCCTTCTTTTCCTTCTCGGTCTTGGAAATTACATCAACCGCCAGTTCCAGCACATCCTTTTCCTGCATGTCCTTCTTCCACCTCTGCCTCAGTATCTTGTTCGCCAGGATAGCCCCTCTCCCGATGGCATAAGCATTCCATTCGAACAGCATTCCAGACGGGTCTGATTCTATGAGATGCGTTCCAGTCTTGTCAACACCGCCTACAAGCAATGTGACACCAAAAGGACGCAAGCCTGCGTATAGAGTTGATATCTGCATCCTGTCTCCGAACAATCTAGCTATTCCCCAAGTGTCTATAGGCTCTTCATAAGTGATTCTGTTTATCTGGGCTTTTACTCGTGCTTGGTTTGAAAGAACACGAGCATCAGCAAGCAAACCGGCAGCAACAACACCAATGTGATCGTCGATTTGGAAGATTTTTTCTGATGATGCGGCAACCATCAATGAAGCGTTGAGCTTGATGCTGCCTAAAATTATACCATCCTTGAAAGTTATACCTACACAAGTGGTTCCTCTTTTGACCGCTTCTTTTGCATACTCCACTTGAAAGAGCCGCCCATCTGGCGAGAAGACCGCAATAGTGCGATCATATCCCATATACTCAGGCATGATTTCAGGAATTCGATATCACCTTGAATTAAATTTACTTCTACTATTTAAATTATTTTAAATTTAAGCTTTTAATAGTTCCAGACACTTTCTCTATCTTCACAATTACTCTAGATTCACCCAATCTCATTATCAACCCCAATCCTGCGATTACTTTTGAAACAGATTTATTGTTGCATTTAATAACTCCAACTTGCTTGTCCCCATCGTACAGATTCTTCACAAGCCAAACAGACATTTGTGCAACTCCTGATTCCCCATAAAAATCCAAAAGAGTTCGCCATATGACAGCTTCTAAATCAGAATAAACGATTGGTTCTTCAGAGATTACCTTGAAAGACATATAGCGCTCCCTTTCTCTTAAAGTTGGTGATAGTGTTTTTAGTTTCTCTTGATGCCTCATTTTCTGGCCTTCTCTTTGATTAAAAATAATATCGTAGTTGAAATAATACCCAACCCACTGAATAAAAAGAACACAATTTCGAACCCAAATTTTCCTATTAAAAATCCACCACTAATTAAAGCTAAACTAGCGAAGATACCTACGACGGCATCATACCTGCCTATCTGCATTCCTCTGGTTTCTGATTTTGTAATATCCGCAACCAATATTCTTTCCATGACTGCAAAAACGGAATTAACTATTCCAAAAATCGCTTGTAAAATGTAAAGTTGGAATACATTTTTGACCAAAAGGTAGAGCAAAAACAGAATTGCTATTAAATAACCCGCGAAAATCAAGGGAGGTTTTCTCCCAATCTTATCAGAATATCTCCCGGCTAAATATGTTGTAACGGCAGAGAAAAATGCTAAGATACCGAATGCTATTCCTAAATTTTCTATCGTACCGCCAATTTTCTGGATATACAATACATAAAAGGGTCCTATCAGTCCAGAAGCAAATTGATAGATGGATATGGAAATAGTTAAGATGGTTAAATTATTCAATTTCATTTCACCACTTCCGAAATCCAATTCAAATAATCCTTGTTCCCTTTGTCTATTTTGAAAGAAATTATCTCAGGGCTATCATACGGATGTAACCTTTTGATTTCATTTTTTATCCGTGAATAAAGCTTTGTTTTTGTTTTCAGTATCATCAGGACTTCTAAATGCTTTTCTATCCTGCCTTTCCACCAATATTTACTTTTAGTTGGTAGAAGATTCGCGCAAGCGATTAATTTTTTCTTCAATAAAATTTCTGAAATCTTTTCTGCATATTTATGATTCGGGCATGTTACAAACAAAAAACTATGCGTCATTTAATCACCTTAACTCCTGGAAGAATCCATTTGTCCGATTGTCTTTCTTTTGATTGGGCAATAATTTTTTCAGGAATTTTTGATATGCATTCTCTCGCCTCTTTTAATTCCAGCCCAAATTGATTAGCTAATGAAACTAAAACTTCCGGCGAACGTAGCTCCCAGTGGCTTATTGCACCGGAACACAGAATTATCGGTGCATGAAATTTCTTCGCCAGTTTTATGTTTTGTGTCATGGATTTCTCTATCATGCTTCTGGTTCTCTGAGTGCTTAGTAAGATTTCTCTAAAATTAATTTCAATCGCAACATTGTTTTTTGCAGCTTCTTTAACTAGGATATGGTTTAGCCCAGAATCGGTCCTTTTATTTTCAGGATGGGTTAATATGTCTACTTCAGGGGTTTCGCATGCCAACCTATTCAACTCCAAATCACCGCCATGAACCAGCAGTATATCAAACATCCTTCTTCTATTTACCAAATGGTGCAGTTCTTTTGCATTCCTAGCCTCAAAGCCAAGGTAAATTTCAATCCCGACTTTCTTGCTGACTTTTGATATCTCCTCCTTCAATTCCTTCAATCTTTTTTCATTTTGAAAATATTCTGAAAAGCAAATACCGCTATACCCTAGTTCTTTTGCTGTAGATGCCAACTGTTCTATGCTGCTTTCGCCCCCACTAAATCCACTGTGGATATGCAGATCAAAATAGCGCATAATAATTAATGATTTTAAGCATAGAAAAGATTTTACTGAATACGTATTCAGTGATTTTGCAAGCTATATACTACTTGATAATGTCGTACGTACGACAAGTGAGAACTTTCTTATGTAACACGTGTTACATTTGCAATCTTAACTTAACCGACAATCGCATGCTTAGTTAACCCGAACCTCTACTTTTCTTGCCAGCGCTAGTCAAACCCCGGAATGCCCTGTTTCTGTTAGCAGAATCAACTGCCCAACTGATTTTCGGATCATTAATTATATTAGGATGACTTGTGTCAACCATGATTATTTCGAACCATTTGTATCTCCCATCCTCGCCGACTTGATAAGAATTGATGGCATTTAAATTGGGAAATCTCCTTTGAGACTTCTCCTCAGCTATCCACCTGTCAGACTTTTTAGAAGTGAATCGAACCAAACCCGCTTTACTAGGTTTTCTACCTCGTCTTCCGTATAATCGCCTACGTCTCCCGCCTTTCTTTACTTTAACCCTTGCAAGAACATAGCCCTGCTTGGCCTTGTATCCCAACGCCCTGGCTTTATCCAATCTAGTAGGATTCTCAATCCTCTCAACAGTCTGCTGCCTCCTCCACACAATCAACCTCTCCTTCAGCAATCCCTTTAAATTCTTGTCAGTATCCTTCCACAACTGCCTGAAATGCTGATAAGCGTTTGCCATAAACCCACTTTGATGAGAAAACTTATATATTTCATACTTTATATTATTTCTTAAGATGTCAGCAATATTGAAAATCCTAATCGGCGCAGTCTTGATTGTTGGTAGCGTTTGGTGGGTTCTGCAGGGTTCCCAGCAGTTTCTAGGCAGAAACGGCTTGAATGACTTTATGGCAGTAGTAAACGGCGGCATACCTCCGTTGATATTTTTAATCGGCGTGTTTGTGGTCTGGTTGGAGCTAGACGAGCTCAGGATAGAAAAAGAGCTTTCAGGTAAGAAGAAGAAATAGATAATCGCTGTTATACTTTCAAGACGAACCAATTAGTAAAATGTGACTGACGAGCGACGCCAAAGACTTAAATGACTAATGTCTATGATGTATTTATGATAAGTAGAGTTTTATTGAGTCATTATAAAAGTTTAGAAGGGTATTCTTTTAATCTCGATCAAGTACATGAAGTAGTAGAGAAATTTCGAAATGCAAGAGATTATATATTAGGTAAGTATGGTGAAAAAGTAGATTTTTCTATTTGGGTATACTTTTTTCCATCCGGAGAGTATCCAGTTATTGCAACTACTATAATAGGGAGAGAATCTGGTAGTTTAGAAGGTGCATTAAGAGAGTATGTTTCCTTAGTTGGAGCACCTACGTATGTAAAAGGAGGTTCTGATTACAGAATAGTCGAAAGAGTTCTCAACCCTCTAGGTCTAATACTAAGAAGACCAATTTTAGAATCTATTAGACTTAAAATGGGTAAAAAAGTTATCACGCAAGGTAGTTTACATCCACTTGTATAAGCACAGTAATAGACCGAATCAATCACAAAATAAAAGTGAATATAAAAACATTGAGCACAACCATTATTTATGGGCGTACAACTGTCTGAGATAATATCTTCTAAAGAGATTGAATTAATAGATTTATCTGGGAAGAAGATTGCCATAGATGCATTCAACACAATCTATTCCTTCCTGAGTATTATAAGAGACAGGATGACCGGGGAGCCCTTGAAAGACCATCACGGCAATGTCACAAGTCACTTGTCAGGGCTGTTATATAGAACTTTGAATCTGTTGGAAGCTGGGATATTCCCTGTATACGTATTTGATGGCAAGTATCCGGAATTCAAGAAAAAGACCATTGAAGAAAGGGAGAAGATAAGGGAGGAAGCAAGGAGGAAATGGGAGGAGGCGGTTAGAAAAGGGGAGAAAGCAATCAAGTACGCCCAGGCAGCTTCTAAGATGGATGAAAGCATTCTTAACAGTTCTAAAGAAATTCTGGATTTGATGGGAATATCTTGGATACAAGCGCCTTCTGAAGGGGAGGCACAATGCTCTGAAATGTGCAGGAAAGATGATGTATTCGCAACTGGTTCCCAAGATTCTGACAGTTTATTGTTCGGCTCATCAAGGCTTGTAAGAAACCTGTCCATCAGCGGAAGAAAGAAGGTTCCGAATAAAGAGGTTTATATTGACGTCAAACCGCAGCTGATTGAATTGGAAGATATTTTGAAAACTTTAGATTTGACAAGGGAGCAATTGATACTGGTTGGAATTTTGATTGGAACAGATTACAACGAGGGAATCAAGGGCGTTGGGCCTAAGACAGCGTTAAAGCTTGCAAAGGAGCATAAAACTTTGGACAGGCTTTTGATGGCAGTAGAATTCCCCGGCGAGATAGATGTGGAAAGGGTTTTTAACTTCTTTTTGAACCCGCCATATACCGATCAATACAAGCTGGCAATGAAAGAGCCGGATGCAGATGGTCTGCTGGAATTTATGGTTGGGGAGCATGACTTCTCGAGAGAAAGGATGGAAAAGGTAGTTGAAAAGCTGCAGTCATCCTACACCAAAGGCAAACAATCGAGCTTAAAAGGTTGGTTTGGAAAATAATTTAGAGATGCATATGAACATAGAGGACTTGTCTGAATTCGCTAGGAAAAAGGGGTTCTTCTGGGTTTCATCTGAAATCTACGGCGGATTCACCGGTTTTTATGACTATGGCGTCAACGGCACCTTGCTGAAGAGAAAGTTTGAGAACCAGTGGAGGAAATATTTCTTGGGTTTGGATGACAATTTTTTTGAAATAGAAACCTCGGACATCATGCCTGAGAAAGTTTTTGTTGCCTCAGGGCACATCACCAACTTCGTAGACCCTGTTGCCAAATGCATGAAATGCGGCACACACCATCGGGCAGATCATATATTGGAGGACTATCTGGAAAGAAATTTCGAGGGCATAACTGCAGAAGACTTGACAAAATTGATCAAGGACAACAAAGTAGTCTGCCCCAAGTGCAAGGGTGCATTGGGTGATGTGAAGCCTTTGATAATGATGTTCCCTTTGTCTGTTGGCGCGGAGGGTGATGTGAAAGGATACCTGAGGCCAGAAACCGCACAAGGGGCTTATGTAAACTTCCTGAGGCACTTCAACATTTTAAGAAATAAACTGCCATTGGGTTTGGCTATAATAGGCAAGGCATACAGGAATGAGATAAGTCCAAGGCAGCAATTAATAAGATGCAGAGAATTTACACAAGATGAAGCTCAATTATTTGTTGATCCTAAAGAAAAAAACAACTGGGAAAAATATGAAAGTGTTAGAAATGAAA
>CAYIDG010000008.1:0-12828 GCA_964362055.1 uncultured archaeon
GATGTAGCCGTGACTGGAGTTCAGACGTGTGCTCTTCCGATCTTGCAGAAAATTCTCTTTTCCCATATAAAATATCAGGTTTGGTAGGTAAAGTTGTATCTTTAGTAATCTGTATTTTTACTCCTGTTTGTTCTTGCATGTCTGTAGGTTCAGCCCCATAAAATTCCTGCAAAATAGGATAAGCTTTTGTATAAAGATCATATAGTTCTGCTTTTTCCATATCATTCCAAGTGCTATCAAACTCGAATGCAGTACTACCCAACATAAAACTGTCTTCATACTTTGGAGTCGGTGTTGGAGCAAGTGTATTAGTGGGAGTTGGAGTAGAAGTTGTTTCTGGACCACACGCAGCATATGCAGCAATACCAGCTACAAATAATCCAGAATATCCTAAAAATTTCCTTCTTGTCATCCTAGTATTATTAAGAAATCTTTCTATCCCAGACATAGAAATTAAGTAAACGGCAACCTATTTAACCTTCACTCAGAATCCAAAATCAAACCACTTCTTCTCTTTCTTCTTTTCTTCCTCTTCCCATGACCTCAACACCCGGGCATTCCTCTTTATCAAATCAATATTTTTCTCCATATCCTTTTTGCTGTTGCCTATGCCAGATGTATTTCCTACCCCGACAACCACTATACTCCCCTTTTCTCTTGTATGTGCAATGTTGTCTTCAACCGATTTCACAACCTTCGGAACAGCATTCAATACCTCAGTTTTCATGGGCATTATAGCCTCCTCATGGCTCATCTTGATTACATAAGTGTCCACTGGGATGTCCTTCTGCGTTGCTACATTTTCTATATAGGCCCTTTCAACACCAACACCGCCTATTGCAACCCCAATGCCTTCTGCTATAGAACCGGTCTTCTCCCCTTCAAGCTTCGCAGCAGCATCTATGGTGATTATCTTAGCTACCTTCTGCCTTCTGGCATATTTGTCTACAATCTTGCCAATCTTGCCCAGCCTTCCTCCAGGGCCTTTGGCCTTAACTATGTAGACTGTTTTTCCTTTGATTCTCTTTGTACAAACAACAGTATCCTCGTCCGTTTCCTTTATTTTGGAATCACCTATCAAATGTGTTGCAACCACAGGACCGGCTGCATCGCCGATGGGCCAGCCGTTGGTTAATGCTTCCGTCCCCTTCAGCAGCGCCTTGGATATCTTTTCGATAAACGGCATCTGCATCTGCAGAATCATTGCCAGCTGAAGGTTCTTGGTCTTCTTGATTATCCCTATGTAGTGCTTTACTATCTTGGTTATCTGGTTCAGCGATATTGCTCCGGACAGTCCCATCATCAGGTTTGCCTGGTTTTCCGGATCCAGTCTCGGCGCTATGTGATTTACAAAATACTTGAACCTCTTCTCTGATAGCTCTACCAGATGCTCTATCTTCTTCATTATCCCGTACGGGTCTAGGCTAACCGGCTCTATGACGAAAAAATCCAGGAAATTGCTTATAGATTCTCTGAGGGTTTTTGAAGGCGTTCTGGTGATTTTTCTTGTCACAACCCTTCTCGCGGTATGCGTAAATCCTTCGAGCATGTTTGCAGTCTGCTCCAAACGCCAAATCATCTGAGTGATCATCAGTCTAGGGTATACGAAAATCATGACGAATAGCAGGATGAACCAGATTATGTTGCCGATTATACCACCGTCGGCTTGGAAAAGTTGGAGATTGGCAGTCATAATAATTCCTTGGGAAAGTGTGTGCATAAATATATTGTTTAACTCCTATATAACGTTTAGGGATGCAATGCGCGCAAAATTTGTTGTTATAGTTTTGTTAATAGCAGTTATTGCCGGGCTTCTTGTAGTCACATCTGCAGGCAACAGCCTTTTTGGGAACATAGATGTCTTCAGGGGATTGTCTTCCTTTCTTAATATTGGCTCTAAGGACCATTTCCAGATGCAGCTGGTTGCGAATAAAGACGCTTTTATAGGCAAGTCGTTTGAATTGTCCAACACAACCATGTATTTGAACGGGATTTGTGTCGGCTCTGTCTATGTGTTCGGGGCTAATATTGCCAAGGAGGGAAGATGTGATATCTTGCTGGAAGGGGTGAAGGGGAAGGTCGAATACAGCAGCATAGGAACTCTTGAGGGCAGTATAGAAGCAGGTCAGGTGCAGCTGGACGGGTCGGTGATAGCGCCTGCTAGCGACAGAAGGGTTAGGTTCAGTGTCGTGCCTACCGACATGTTCGTATCAAACTATAACTCCAACAGCGTTTCCCTGCCTGTAGTGACCGGCGAAGTGACGAGGTTCAAAGAGGACGGCAGCCAGGACCAGCTAAAGACATTAATAGATGAAAAGGTAGAAATCTTTAATTATATAGGAAACGTTAGACTAAATGTAAATCACGTGGTATTGAGCGGGTTTGCAACGAAAGTAAATTGGTTCAGTTGAATTGAATGGTTATTTATAAGGAAGAAAAACAGGGAAGTCAAGATTCTAGAGTAGCCTTGTTTGTAGACGGCCCTAACATGCTTCGAAAGGAGTTCATGATTGATTTAAGAGAGCTACGAAGGCGTGTCCAGAAATACGGGAGATTGATGATTGCCAAGGTGTTTATAAACCAGTTCGCCCCTGAGAAGTTGATTGAGGCTATCATCAATGAAGGTTATGAATGTATTGTCATTCTGGCCCAGCAGGAAGCTGAGGCGAGCGATGTGGATGTGTCATTGGCTGTGGCGGCGATAGAGACTACTTTGACAAAGGATGTGGATGTTATAGCTCTGGCAACCCGTGATGCGGATTTCCTTCCTGTGGTGCAGAAGGCAAAGGAATATGGGAAGAAGGCGATTATATTGGGGGCTGAGCCGGGATTCTCGAGCAGCCTGCAGAATGCCGCTGATGTTGTGGAGATGCTATAGGTTAATAAACTTACTATTCTTCTATTCTTTCTATGTTCAGCTTAAGGGATAGAAAAGGCCTTGTTGGTAGATTATACGACGTTGTGGGTAAAGGCATGTTGGTAGGTATCGCGACAATTACTGCAGCCGTAGCTGTTGCATGCGCTTCTCCGCAGAATAGAACTCCTAGCACTATCCCACCACAATTAGAACAAGGTGTATATAGGACAGACGAACTGACCTTAGAGAATGCTAGAAGAAGTTCTGACGTTAGGTTTGTCCAGGCGTATGTAGACAGGCTAGTCGGAAGTGGTAAAGTTCAGCTTGGGGATACGCCAGTTGTCTATGACCCTGATTTTAGTAAAGAGCTTAGTTATTGGGAAAGGTTGCTATCACAGCACCCAGAAAGACATGATAAGATACAAAGCTATGTTAAAGACGCTAAAGATAAGCGAAGCGAATTTAACAAATTTATGGAAGAATATAAAAAGGGTGCGCCTAAGGGAGGTGCTGGTTTCATGAGTACATCTGGCCTGCGAGGGGTACCGGGTACGACTATTTTCGTACATGGTCTTGCGCCCTTTTTTGGCAGTGATGACGATATTCTTTGGCATTTAGAACATGAAAGATGTCATATTCCTAGAGAACTTCTTTATGCTTTAGATATTCCAACCCAGCATCATAATCCAGAGAGCATAAGGTTGATGCAAGCTATGTTAGATACTACTGAAGCTGACGAAGTTAATTGCTACTCACACCAATTTAAAGAAAGTGGGAGGTTTAATTTAACTCCTAGCAATTTCGATGCTGCCTTAGTTGGTTTTAGAATGTTTTATGATCGTCTACTAAAACTGGTTGATAATGATATAGAAAGAATCGTAATCGAGCAACTGCATGAAAAAGGGTATATAATAAGTCCTTATCAGTTGCAATTCAGGCAAAATTAAAACAAACTATATATTTATAAAAGACCAATTATTTTATACTGATTAAAATGGGACTTAGAGACTTGCTGCCTGAAACGCTTTTTGGATCAAGACAAGAAGCCGTAGAACTTCCTGAGGAAGAGGAGCAGATGGAGAGGGTGAATGTCAGGATAGAGAATCTAACCAACATGGCTGATGTTGACAGGTTTGAGAAATTATTGAGGGAGGGGAATATACTTCTTTTGAAGACCAAACAATTGCAGAGACAAGATTTGGGACAGTTCCAACTGGCTGTGCAGAAGCTCAAACGCGTTTCCCATAACTATGGGTTTGATTTGGCCGCCACAGAGGAAGGATATTTGGTTGTCACCCCTAAGTTTGCCAGGGTTGCTAGGGAATAAACTTCATTCCAATTTCTTTTCAAAAAAAAATAAATAATTAGCTCAGAAATTTTGAAACAAAATAATTTTATTGTCTTCATACATAGGACGTCCGATGTATTTAAATGTCTGCCATCCTAATTGACTATATGAAAATAGCTGTTTTCGGTTCAACTGGAAAAACAGGTATTCAAGTTGTCCAGCAAGCATTGGAAAAGGGTTTTGAGTTAAAAGCATTTGTTAGAAATCCCCAGAAAATGATTATCAAAAATCAAAAACTTTCCGTTGTCCAAGGGGATGTTGTAAATGTCGATGCGGTAGACAAAAGTGTTCAAGGTGTGGATGCTGTCATTGTGGCGCTTGGGCCGAGTCCAGATGGAACCGGCAACATCATGGCAAAAGGAACAGTCAATATCATTAAAGCTATGGAAAAGTATGGAATCAAACGTCTTATTGTTGAAAGTTCATTTCCGATGAGTGGTTCGTCTGAAGGGATGATGTTCCTGAAGAAATTAGGTATGACTGATGAACAAATGAAAATGGCAAAACCTGCTATCGATGATAAAATCAAGCAAGAAAGCGAGATACAGAAAAGCGAACTGCAATGGGTAATCGTAAGACCCCTGATGCTTACTGATGGAGCAAAAACAAGTCACTATAGAGTAGGGGAAAAATTAGACGTTAAACCAGGGGACAGCATATCACGTGCAGATGTGGCAGACTTCATGCTTAAAGCACTTGATGGATCATGGTCTAGGAAAATAGTCACACTCGCATATTAAAGGAAAAATTCTTAGAATGGTCTTTGATTTCTTCTTTGTTGCAGCAAACTTTCTATATTTCCAGTCCTGTTCATTATATCGTGATAAAATATTTCCAAATCCTGTTCTGACAACTTAGCCCGTTGGTCTGCCTCAACTATGACAGACGGTGTGCCGTAGCTGGAATTGCTTGCCATTGCAAGAAGTATAGATGATATACGGTTTGCTACATCTACATTTCCCTTATCTCCTAGGAAATCCACCCTCAATGGCCTGTCAAACTCAGCTGTTCTTATGTAGAATGTAAGGATTTGTTTTGCTGCCGAAAAATTCCTGAGCATCGGGTGCTTCTCAGTTTCTGACGAATACGGGAAAATTAAAGTCCTCTCGCCATGGTGAAGCGCATAGGTTAAAAGATTCGTGTCTTTTGTGTTGTTCAAAACAATCTTGAATTCCGAGGGGAGATTGGGGTCGAAGTTTATGTTCATTATTTTGTTCAAGATTTCACAGAAACGTGTGCCTCTGCTGTCTTCTATCACACCTGCAAGAATGGTTTTCTTGGATTTCATCGCATCAAACAACCTGTTATAGGCGTTGATCATGCTCTCGTAATTCACGTAAACGAATGAGCCCTTTTCAGGAACAAATGTATAGTGCGGTATCACCGAGCCGTTTAATAGAAGCAGATCTGGTTCATACTTTTCCAAAACTTCTATTGCCGTGTTGATTTCCGCCATCTGCCTTTCTATGTTGCTGTTGAGCTCAAATCCCAAGTCGTCTAATGGGTCGTTTATAGCCCTGGGCGTTGGGGAGGGAATTGCCTCTGGATAATAATGCACATTCAATCCTCCATTGGTATAGTCGTATATCACTCCAACAGCCCTCAGCAGCATCAAGTCTATGCCGTGGAAAGACTTCTTCACCAAACCTCCGTCTATGCCCGCTATCTTCAACCCGCCTAAATCCGCAGCCTCTACAGGATGAATTATTTTGGTTTCTGTTGTTTCCCCATCTGTCTGCAATTCTGTAAACTCGTTGGACTCCTTCAGGAAATTTCCTACTTTTTTCCTGTTTCTCTCCATGTCAGAAATCATTCTTGCCAAAGTTTCTACCAGTTGGAAGTTGTTCACAAGACTTATATTCGAATGAAAGATTTAAATATCAAAACCTTCAATTGACGCTAAAGGTGGTAAAGTTCTCAGGCGATAGCCAAATGCTCCAATGAACTTTTAACTACTTCCATTCCTAAAAATTTCATAAGAAGAGGTGAGTATCTTCGCTAAAAAGAAATTCTATTTAACAACCGCAATTCCGTATGTAAATGCAAATCCGCATATAGGACATGCCCTAGAGTTTGTACAGACGGATGTTATAGCCAGATATCAGAAATTATTAGGCAAAGATGTATTCCTTACAACAGGTGCTGATGAGAATAGTTTGAAGAATGTGCAAGCGGCAGAAGAGGCTGGAATCACTACACAACAATTATGCGACAGGAATGCAGAAATATTCAAAGAATTGGCGAATAAAATTGGCTTGTCATTTGACAGTTTTCTAAAGTCGTCGAGCAAAAAAGACCATTGGCCTGGCGTGCACAAATTATGGGAATTGTGCAAGAAATCCGGTGACATCTACAAGAAAAAATATAGAGGCTTGTATTGTGTTGGTTGCGAAGCTTTCTATACCGAGAATGAACTAGTTAATGGTTTCTGTTCGGAACATAAGAAAAAACCCGAAGCCATAGAGGAAAAGAACTATTTTTTCAGATTGTCAAAATACCAGAAACAGATTGAAAAGTTGATTGAAACTGACGAACTTAAGATTGTACCTGGAACCAGGAAGAATGAAGTTCTGAGTTTTGTAAAAAGAGGTTTGGAAGATTTTAGCATATCACGTTCTGTCGAAAGGACTAAAGGTTGGGGTGTGCCTGTTCCTGATGATAAGTCTCAGATTATTTATGTTTGGTTCGATGCGTTGAATATTTATCAAACTGCAGTAGGTTATGGTACTGGTGGGAAATTATATAAAAAATGGTGGCCGGCTGATTTGCATGTTATTGGAAAAGGAATTATTAGATTCCACGCAGTTTATTGGCCAGCTATACTTTTGTCAGCAGGATTGGGATTACCAAAATCAATACTTGTTCATGGGTATATCACAGTTGAAGGGCAGAAGATGAGCAAATCATTGGGAAATATAATTAACCCTCTGGGTCTTCTAAAGAAATATCCTGCTGATGCAATTAGATACTTCTTGATTAAAGAAATACCAGTTGCCGATGATGGAGATTTCTCAGAGAAATCTATGGTCAACAGAATTAACGGCGAGTTGGTGGATGATTTGGGTAATTTAATTTACAGAGTTTTAAGTCTTGCTGAGAAATTCAAAGGAAAGATTGAAGGTAAACCTGAACTTGAAAATAAATTGAACTTAAAGAAAATCAAACAATTGATGGAAGATTACAGGTTAAACGAAGCCTTGGAAGGAATTTGGGAGTTTATCAGAGTAACAAACAAGTATGTAAATGAAAATGAGCCATGGAAATTACAAGGAAAAGAACTGTCAAATGTTTTGTACAATTTATTAGAAGCCTGTAGAGTTATTGCAATTTTAATTTCGCCATTCTTGCCAGAAAGTGCTGAGAAAATAAATGAACAGTTAGGAATTAAGGCTGGTAAACTAAAAGATTGTAAGTTTAGAAAATTTACAGGAAAAATCAATAAAGGGGGTTATTTGTTTAAGAAAATTGAAAAATAGAAATATTTATCTAATTGCAGCATAGTCATGTTTTATAGCAACATCTTTGGTATAACCACATTGAGCACAATCATAATATACACCATCCCTATCACCCAAAAGAAACAAATCTCCGCTACATCGTGGACATTCTTTCGATTTCATACTTCCAATTGGCAATAAGGGATTCGAATACATAGTACTTTTCTCCTGTTCACTTGAATGTACAGTTGACCTATTTCCATTGGATTCTTTTCGATAATTTCGCCTAGCAACTTCACTTTTACTAAATGTGGGGATTTTATAATATTTTAACATCTTCGACAAACAATAAGAATCCCTTATATCTAATGCCATACCAATATCAGATATGCTTTCCCTATTTACATGAAGTCTTAATGCCACATCATAAGGTAACCCATGTTCACTTCCTTGATCCAATAAACGTTGTTCGCGTGTTTGCATTTTATACAAGTTATTTCCAGGCACGCCAAGTATCGATTTGACACCTGATATCCGGAAATCTCTGTATGGCTCCAATTGTTCAAGGGTTAGTATAACCATCTAAATGTAAATTACATTGAAAATATAAAAGGTTAAAATTTTCCAGCTAAAGTCTTTTGCTTCTCTCCAAATTTCAATCCAGAAACCCTAACACCAATCAATCTTATCCTTTTATTATTGTGCAAGAATGGCAAAGTTAATTCTTTGGAGATATCCTTTATCCTTTGTTTGTCATCTGTGTAGAATTGAAGCGTTTTTGCATGGGTATGCGTTTCAAAATCTTCGTATCTGATTTTTATATTAACAGTTTTAAATTGTATATATTCAGAAATAAGTTCGTAATGAAAGTCATCTACCAGTTTATCAATGGCTTTAAAAACAAGTTCTGGGCCATCTGTATCCTCTTCAAAAGTTACTTCTCTACCAATAGACTTTATTTCGTGTTCTTCTACAACTTCACTATTGTCAATGCCATTGGCAAGCTCACACATCTCACTTCCCCATTTGCCAAAAGTCTTAATCAAATTTTCTTTATCAAATTTAGCTAATTCTCCTACAGTCTCAATTCCCATTTCTTTGAGTTTGATTTCTGTTTTAGGTCCTACTCCAGGAAGTTTTCTCACAGGCAAAGGATTAATGAAATTTTTCATATCTTCAGGCTTCACAACAGTCAATCCATATGGTTTTTTGTAATCCGATGCTAATTTTGCTATTAGCTTATTCGGCCCTATACCAACAGAACATGTCAACTTTTCTTTATTGAAAACTTCCTTTTTCATCATATCAGCTAATCTACCAGCATTTTCAAAATCTTTTACTTTGCTGCTAACATCAAGAAAGGCTTCATCTATACCACCTTGCTCAAACTTATCAGCATACTTTCTTAAAGTTTCCATTATTTTTACAGATGCTTTTTCATATAATTCAAAATTAGGCCTTAGGTAAATTCCTTCTGGACATAATCTCCATGCTTTTGATATTGGCATTGCGGACCTTACACCAAATTCACGCGAAAGATAATTGCAGGTAGACACCACTCCCCTTCCCTTACCACCTTTAGGATCCGCCCCAACTATTACGGCCTTTCCTTTTAATTCTGGGTTCTCCCGCTCCTCTGCAGAGGCAAAGAATGCATCCAAATCTACGTGCATTATAATCTTGTTCATGGTTCATACCTATCAGATTGCTTTTATAAACTTTGGCACAGTAAATTTCCTTATGGAAGTTTCATTTGAAGATTTCAAGAAATTGGATATCAGAATAGGTAAAATTATTAAAGTTGAGGAGCCAGAAGGTTCCAAGACGATGCTAAAGCTGACTGTAGATTTTGGTGATGAACAAAGGGTTGCGATGGCTGGTCTAAAGAATCATTATAAATCAGAAGGTTTGACAGGTAAGAATTTTGTTTTTGTTATGAATCTCGAAAGGAGGAAATTTTTGGGAATTGAAAGTGAATGCATGATTTTGGCTGCGGATGATGGAAAAGGTAATGTTGTTTTATTACAACCAGAAAAAGATATTGAAATTGGGAGCAAAATAAAGTAAGATTATCATAACTTCATAAAATTTAAGCAACCGCCTTTACTAGTGTTTTTCTTTTGTAAACAACGCTAGGATCTATACCGACTTGTTCAAGCGCATTTCTATAACTTCCAAATCTTTGGGCTAGTCTTAAATATAATCTTTTTGCGTTGCCACTATGAGCTTGCATATTCCCTGGTGACACATCATAAACATTTAAGTCCTGATCATGTTCATCTTTTAAACGTTCAGTTATTTTTATATCAAACCCTTCTCCAGTATTATGAACTTGTCTCAATTCTCGTAGATCAGCTTCTTCTGTAGTTAAGACTTCCATGGCTTTAAGGTTTAGATATCTCTCAATTAGTCTTTGATCGCATCCTATAAGACTAGCTAATCTGATTTTATCCATCTCATGTGCATAGGTTGCTACTAACCTATCTAGAATATAAGGCGTAACTCCAATTTGTTCAAATTCTGAATATAAGCTCTTCAATTGTTGATATACGCCCTCTCTTTCTTTTCTTGCTTCCATGTGAAGAATTTTCTCTTCATTACTCAATGGAGCATCACGAGGATCAATAACTTGTTGTATACGTTGTCTTTTTATACGACGATTCGGATTCTCTGCATGTCCTACAATCCCACCTATTTTATCCAACGGATAACCTGCGATGTATAAACTTAGCATTATTTCTTTTCTATCCAAGTCTAATCCCAGCATTTTAGTTGCATCTTGTAAACTATACCCTTCTGACATTAATTCTGTAATTTTGCTTCCTCGAGATTGTCTTAACAGCATTCTTGATTTTCTATATATTTCTTCTACTTCTTCTCGTGGCATTCTAAGCCTATACCTGAAACCATCAACATTTGACTTAAAATGTTCGTAATTATAAGGAGTTAGAATACCAGCCTCAATCAAAGCTATCAAATGAGAATTTTTTCCATATACCTCATTTATTTTTTCAAGCAATCCATCAAAACTTCGTCTTAGAGGATTTTTTTTGCTCCTAAAGTCACTTTCTTGTATTTGCCAATATTCCTTTATAGACATTAAAGAATCTGCTAGAAAATGTACAGCATCTATTCTATCATCTGAATCATCCCATTTTCCATCTAATTTAAAATGAAACATTCCCTTTCCCAATGGTCTCTCTCCATAGGATGTGATTCTTAATGGCTCTTCTCCTCTTAGTCTTGGGAGTTCTACATATCTCCTTATTAATGCTTTATACCATGAGGTTCCGCTTTTTCTAAAAGCAGGGTGCCAATCAAAACCAGTGAAAGATCGTGTAAAATAACTATCTGTAAGATATACCAAATCTTGAGTATCGTGTGTAGGATTTCCGTTAGGAACACTTATTTGATCATTATCAATGAGATGTGATACATAATTTCCTAAATGCATCATAAGTTCATCTTCTGATACGTATCTTCTTTGACTTCTTAGTGTTTGTAAAAATCTAGGATTTATCGAAAATGGTAATTTTGTCCCATTAATTATCTCTCTAACTTTTGATTTAGGAATTGTTAGCTTTTTGGAGATATCGATTATACGTAGACCATCTTCATATAAAAGTTTAATTAGCCTAACATCTGTCAAATCTTTTACAACAGTCACAAATCTGTCATTTAAATAAGTGTCGAAACTAGATATTGGATGTCTACGATGTCTTCCATGTTTATAATTAGCGGTATTATTATGCCACATCAAAAAATCCATCAATTCTTCATCTTCTTCCATTTCTGGATTATCAGGAAACAGTCTTCTTAACCTGTATTTCACTGTATGATCTGCCTTTTCTGCTACTACCACTTAATCACAAGGTAATTAACAATAAATTCAATAAACTTTATAAATTAATTAGATAGTATGAAGCTAGTCAAAGACTACATGAAAACTAAAGTAGTATATTTCAGGCCAGAAGATTCAATTTTCAAAGTCGCAAAAGTCCTTTCTAAGCATCATATATCTGGCGCTCCTGTGGTTAACAACAGAAAAGTAGTGGGCGTGATTAGTGAAACAGATTTGATAAAATACATGAGGTTGAAACTGCCGCAGGAGAGCGCAATGGCGCATGAATTCCACATTCTCAGCATACTGCTTGTGTCAATGGTTAAAAATCAATTGGAATTCAAGAAGGAGATAGAAAAGATGGCAAAGATTAGGGTGAGGGATCTGATGTCCAAAGACGTGGTTTCAATATTGCCTGATGAGAGTATAATCGAGGCTGCCACTGTAATGGAGAAGAATAGGATTGACAGACTGCCTGTTATCAATAGCGGTAGGTTGGTTGGGATAATAGCAAGGCCTGATTTGATAAGAGCGTTGATTGAATGAAATTTCAGTCCAAAAGATCACTTATTTAAAAACTAGGAGCGCCCAGGGCGAGATTTGAACTCGCAAGTGGTTTCCCACGCAAGCTATCCGGCAATTTCCAGGCTTACACATTCATTTGTGCCATACCGGATTAGGCGACCTGGGCTTGAGATAAACTTAATTATAAGAGCATATATTTCTATCAGATAAATGTGAAGAAAATACCTTCCAAGGACAAGGTTTCCGAAGCCATTAAAAACATTCTGTCCACGCACCTGAAAGTAGAATCTCAAGAGGAATTGTCAAGGCATGCCCTAAGACTTTTAAAAAAGGAGGACAAAGACTACACGCTTTCACCAATCAGGGCTAAGAGAATTGCTCTGGATACACCGGAAATTGAAGTGAAAGCCAAGACGAAAAAGACAGTGAAATTGCAGAATATAGAGAACTGTCCGGTCTGCGAATCCGGCATCATGCCTGTGACTGTGAAGAATTTGTTGAATAAATACATATCTGTCGGCTATAGGTGCAGCGCCTGCAGTTATCAGAGCGATTTGGAAGCTTTCATGCCGATGAAGTATGCCTTTCTTTGGAGAGAAGCTAAGGTTTAAATAATATGTTATACATGTTATACATATGAAGAAAGAGTTGCATGCAATAAGGGGTATAGATGAGGAGACTTATAGAAGATTCCGAGAAAGAGCTCTGGAAGAAAGATTGAAAGTCGGAAAAGCACTAACATTGGCAATGAGAGAATGGATTAAAAAAGAGGGGAAGAAAGGAACAATCAATCCCAGAAACTTACTAAAAATAAAGCCAT
>CAYIDG010000009.1:0-12290 GCA_964362055.1 uncultured archaeon
TGCGGAGTATGAGATATTATACGAGCAGCAAAAAGAACTCATACGGAAGTTCCTGGAAACAGTAAGGGCTGCCTATCAGGAATTTGGGCTAGTTGCCTCCAACGAGGTGGGGTTATATTTTGATTTCGGAGATCTGTTAACACCAGGAACGTTCGTGCCCAAATGGCTCGGGGATGCCCTCTTGCGAGGGAACCAATTTCTGACGATGGAGGATAATGACGATGTTTTAGTTTTTGAGGGGGGAAGTGGCATATGGCTCCCTGGGGAAACTAAAATCAAGCAGCTGGCGACCCAGGCATTGCGGGCTGACACTAAAAAAAGCTACCTTACGGAGACGCTTGAATACATCAAGGCAGTCACTTATAAGAGTCGGAAAATTTTTGATAATGTCCCATTGAATCTGCTGCCATTGCAGAACGGAGTGCTGGATCTCGAGACAAGGGAACTTATCAAGTATTCCCCAGAGATGTTTTTTACCTCAAGGCTTGGTGTGAAATATAACCCTGATGCGGAATGCCCCGCCATTGAGGAATTCCTACTCAAAGTTGTCGATAGAAAGGACATAGAACTTCTAAAAGAGATACCAGCATATTGTTTGTGGCGCTCCTATCCGATACAAAAGGCATTCATGTTCATCGGTGACGGAAGCAACGGCAAGTCCACATATCTTTCCACTCTGGGGGCTTATCTCGGGCATGATAATGTGTCGGCAGTATCACTGCAGGACTTGGCTGATAACAGATTTGCAAGTTCAAACCTATATCGGAAATACGCAAACATCTTTGCTGATTTGCAAAGCACCCCTCTGAGGAACCCAGGAACTTTCAAGATGCTCACTGGCGGGGATCTGATATGCGGAGAGCGGAAGTTTAAAGACCAGTTTTTCTTTCTCAATCATGCGAAGCTCCTTTATTCTGCAAATAGTGTCCCGTATGTGCAAGACGAAAGTGATGCATATTACAGGCGATGGGTAATGATTCCATTTCCAAACAAGTTCAGCGAGGCCGAAGCCGACAAGGCACTATTAGGCAAGCTCACAACGGAAGAGGAGCTTAGCGGACTGCTTAACATTGCGCTCGCTAGGATAGGCAAAATATTGAAAAACGGTTTTTCATACACGCAAGACACCGATGAAATCCGCGAGGCCTATAAGAAAGCCAGCGAACCAATGGCAAGATTCGTTATGGACTGCACCGTTGAGGACCCAGCCGGCGAGGTGGAGAAAGACGAATTATATGCTACCTATATCCGATATTGCAAAGATTATAAGTGCCCCATCATGGCAAAGGCAGTATTCTCCCAGAGACTTTACAGATATGCCAACGTTGAGGAAGGCAGACCCATGTCAGGGCAAAAAAAGCGTATTCATGTCTGGCATGGAATAAAATTAATAGCTAAAAGCCCTGACAGGGCTGACAGTGGTGCCAGTAAAGAGGATAACCAGTCAGGTACGTCAGGGCTGTCAGGGCAAAAAATCATTAATTTTATTCCACAGGAACATGTTGATAACAAAAATAGCCCTGACACATGTTACAAATGCGGTGATAAGGCAACTTCAACATTTGAAGATCCATATGATTCTAGTCATCCTGTATTAGGCATCTGTCAGCCGTGCCTCAAGGAGAGCATGATGCCATGAGATACTGCAAGAACTGCCAGCGCCCAATTCCAGCTGACAGCCTGGGTAGGCATGTGAGGAAGGGCCATATACTAGACTGGGGCGTATGCCGGTATTGCGGGCAACCCGGCTGCAATATCAAAAACCAATCCGGCAGCCATAATCCATTCTTTTACTTGAATTTTAATAAGAAAGGGGGTGAATAGAAATGGCAGAAATAAAAAAGGAAGAGTTTTCAGAGCCGGTCGTTGATGATGCGTCTAGGGATTTTGATGAACTTACTATGGGTAAAGATAAAAATCCAGAACTCACGAGCCTAAGGATGGCCTTCATAGCCGGATATGTGGCGCATGCTCAGTATTATCTTAAAGCAAAGTGAATTGATGGGGTTAATGCCCCCTTTTTCTTATTATATTGCCTTCTGGGGTAGGTCAAAAGAAAACAACGTGCCCAAAGAATTACTGCGAGGGTATTGTATATGTAGTGTGTCTTTTTAAGAAACAGTTATAAGTGATTTGTTTGTCGGAATTCGAAAACCTAAAAAGACGGGCATCGTTCGCCGAGGTGCGAAGCAAAATATCAGAAGCATTGGCTAAAAGACCCATGGCAGTATACGAACTTAGTAAGGAAACCAATCTGCATTATAATACTATTGTGCGCCATTGCCGTTTCCTGCAGGACTTGGGAACTATCAGGGTTTCACTGATGAATATCCGCAAATTCGACAGCAAACTGAAAAACCACACTAACGCAGTCGTTGAAGTGTGGAATCTAGTGAACAATGGTGGATAAAATGTTAAAATGTTTGAAGTGTGGATTAACACTTGACCGAATAGGGGCACTTAGCCATCTGTGCATGCAAAAGACAAGCAATACTCAAAGTGTTTCACAAACTGTGAAGCGAATTTTAAAAGAAGCTGGCAGGATTGAGGCGAGGGCATGAAGAGAACACGAATAAAATTCACAACAAGGACACATAAGCGCAAGAATTTTTTAGCGAGGCGATAAATAATGGTTGAAACTTGGGGTAAGAAAGAAAAGCCAGATTCTTCTAGTCTAGATGGCATCACTGATGAAAATGAACTGTTTCGGGAACTGGACTTCGATAAGATTATTTTGTGGAATATCTTCCAGGTGGAAAAGGGTTTTGCCAGCCTTTGGCATGGCGAACGGCAGAAAAATACACTAGACCTGGAAACAAAGCTTCGGGCATTTGACGGCGGGCTGCGCTACATTTGGGACGCCGAGTACGTAAAATTTCGAAATACCGTGCCTGATTTTAGTTATAAGGTTTTTTCTTATGGACAAATGGAACAAAGGCTGCGTCTGTTCGAAGAATGGTTGTCCCAAATAACCCTTTTGTTGTCAAGAAGAGGGATGTTGCCAATGCCTAGTGGCAAGGACACGATATAAATGTCGGTAATTCTTGATTGGATCCGGCACAGGCTTGACAACAATCAAAATTTTTTAGCCTTGCTGCTTGGCGGAACCGGCAGCGGTAAAAGTTGGAGCGCATTGCGCCTTGGCGAAGCCCTTGATGAGAATTTTTCCATCGATAATGTGTGCTTTACCCTTGAAGATTTTCTTACACGATTGAACGATGGGCTCAAGAAAAGGAGTTGCCTCGTGCTTGATGAGGCATCCGGAATAGCGCCACGAAGGTCATGGTATACAAAGAGCTCCCGCGTGTTTAATTTTGTCCTGGACTCGTTCCGTTTCCTGAATATTTCCGTGCTGTTTACCGCACCGACAATTACAAGGCTTGATTCGCAATCCGTGACCTTGCTTCATGGAATTTTTGAGACGGTGACAATTGACCGGATATCGGAAGAAGTTTATTGCAAGTTCAAGCGCGTCCAGCACAACGCAGTGATTGGCCGAAGCTATTTCAAGTACGTCCGTGCCCGAACAAACGGCAGGTTGAGGACTATCAGCTCGCTGGCGATATCAAAACCCAGCGAAGCCCTTATACAATCCTATGAAAAAAAGAAATCACAATACCTTAAGCAGCTGTATAAGGACATGGAACTCGATCTGCGGGCTGATAAGGCTATTGAAAGGCAGAATATGCTCCAAAAAACATTCAACCTGGACAATACAGTCGCCACAATTGTCAAGGACATGGGAAAGTTTACCCGGGAGTATGGGGGCAAGACCTTCATTGACATTCAAAGGGTCAAGAACGAGTTTGGAATCGGCACTGAACGGGCTCAGCAGGTCAAAAGAGCAGTCGAGGACGGCTATATGGGGCAGGGGGCATAGCGCTTTAATTGACTTTGGCTTGATATGAAATTTAACAGATGATAATGACGACAAAGAGACAACATAATGACGATTATTATTATTGAAGGTGGTATAGTTGATTGAAGTCGATGAAGAAATAAGGTTCCCCAAGTTGTCGAAAGAACTATTGGGAATAAAAGGCAAGATAAACGAGTCTTTGCCAAAGGATGTTGTAGGAAAACCATTGCCAAAAGAAAACAAGTCTGAATTGTCCGATTTTGATTTACCCATAGACAATCCTTGGGATATGATGAGACTCTTGATGAAGCCTGATAAGTTTAAAGACTCCATGTTCCATCAGGCAATTACAAAGGAATTCATCACATCACATATAACAGACAGGTTGAGCAGGGCAAAAGTTGATGCTGACTTCATGACAATGATGTCACTTCTTTGGCATGGTTCAAAAGAAGTATGGAAAATTTATCACGCAAGAATGATGGAAACTATGCTGCTGAGCTCTGCTGAAGGGATAATACCATGGATTGAAGGCGCTACCAATAAAGTACCACCAGCCCAGCAGCAGCAGCCGGTACAACAGAATGTGTGGAGATAAGAAATAAGGTGATTAATAAAATGATATCTCAAAGAAGCAAAGGATTGAACCCATTGAATCTTGCAGTGACGTTCCTGGTATTGATAATATTCTTCGCCTTCCTTCCCATATCCCAGCAACTGATCAATGATTTCATACCGGAATCAAACAGCACAACCGATCGGCTGATAGTCGGGGCAACCCCCGCAGTGCTGATGCTGATCGGACTCATATCCGCCTTTGTCATAATCAACACCCCGACACCGGAGGTTTGAAATGCCGCTGTTTGAAACCGTCCTGGCAACTATACTGAATGCAATGATGGTCGGTGTCGGGACTGCGTTGGGTTCTTACTTGGCCAACAGGGGCTTGATATCAAAGCTTGAGAGGCTGCTGAACAATAAGATTGAATATAAGAAGTAAGGTGTTCGCATATCCCAAGAAAAGGCAAATCTGTTTGCATTTTATTTGACGAGGAAGCCGAGGAGTCAATGCAGCGGCTGATAAGGAAGCTGGAGGAACTGCTATGAAGAAACCCAAAAGAAGATTCAAGCTGATAACACTCGAGCCGGAAGACCAGGACGAAATCCAGAAATTCAGCGAGTTTGTCATAAAGAGAGCCCTTGAAGTCAGGCGAAGCCTTCAGGGCCAGGGCATATACGCGCACGAATACCTCATCTATCCCCTGGTGGCCGACAGGACACTGCTTAAGCTGTTTGAAAAGATGGACAGGGGGAAATTGAAGCGGCAGCTGGAACGCAGATATGAATAATGAAGAAATCAGTGTCAGGATTCGGGAGCTGAATAAAGAGAAGACAAATATTCTTCTGGATATGCATAATGCAAAGTCATACGGCGATAATGACAAGTGGTGGCAGCTGTATCAGAGATACCGCGATGCCATCAGCAAGATAAACGAACTGCATAGGTTGAAAGAGCTATGAAATACAAAGGGTTGTCTGTTGCAAAGAAGCCTATGCTGTTTCAAAGAGGGAGTTATGGTTTTGATGGAATAATTCATATCAACAATCATTTGGATAACACCCAATTACCCACAACATTGGAACACGAATACCAGCATCATATCTTTTATCAAAAGCATAAATGGATAAAGAATCTGTTTCATATTCAAACTCCGTCTCTGGTTATAGGAATATTGCTTTATCATTTAAGCAAAAACCCATTATTCCTTGCCCTTGTGTTGCCCTTTATAGTAGCCGAATTGCACGAGATAGACTGTTTTTTAAAAACCAAAGACTACCTATACGGAACTTTGAGGACTATATTTCATTTTGCTGTTGCCTATCTTTTGTTTGCGAGTATTGATTTGACATTTTTAATGCTGGAAAATTACTATTGAATATGCGAAATATAAAATTCTTCAGCCCAGAAGAAAAACAAACTGAACTTCCGATAAAGGATTTTATGGAGGAATTGAAAGCTGCAAGAGTGGAATACGGATATATGGACTCCCGCTATTACTATGACGACACCTATGACACGGCAACGATATATGTCCGTCTCGGAAAGGTGGAAGAAGGCAACGATTCGGATATATTTCTCAACCCCAAAGTCTTAACAGAACGTAATGCCACAGAAGTCATTGTCCACGAAACTTTGCACATTGTCATATGGAAATTTGCAGGATACATTAGTGCGGAAACAGTTATCAGGAAAATGCTCAATGAATCACTGCATTCGGTAGTGATGTGATATTTACAAACACATTATATTTTAACAAGCTGCCATATCCTGAAAAACAAAATTGCGGATAGGACTGCATTGAATACAAACAGGTCATTTAAATTTTGAAAGTAACTGTAGACTGAAGCTATCAAAGTTATTGTGCCAGAAAAAGCCAGCAAGGAAATCATATGTTGCGGTTTCATATTAAATTTTATAATAAGTTTCCAGATATGAGCGCACGAACGCTCATAACAGGATTAACACCAAGTCATTATGCTAAATTAGCTCAAAGAGATTTAACAAAAGAAGAAATAGAGAAATATGAAGAAAAGGCATCTGAAGAAAAATTATCAGTAAGGGAACTAGAAGAGACTGTTGCTACATCCAGATGGTGATTGTATGGCGCACCAGGTTCGCCAGATATCATACTTTTAAGCTCTTTGGAAGCTAAGGCAACATTGATATATTACTCTATTGATCTTTTTGATAATCCAAATCTTTTATGCATTTCCTCATACTTTGATTCTTTCAAAACAATTGCTACTGCAGCATCCATATGATTTTGCAAGTACTACTACAATGATAATACTTTTCAATTGTTAGTTGCCGACTTCAGCATATCCTCAAGATTCTGTACGCTTTTCTTGTCCAAGAATGTGAAAATTATTTCATCTCTTTCATCAGCTGCTTAACTCTCTCGTCAACCATCTTCTCAAAGACTTCTTTAGTAATCAGCGATAGCAGCTGCTTCTGCTGCGCCAGTTCTTTTGCTTTATATTCCTCCATGGCTTTTTGGGATAAGGGCATCCTGCATCTATTGCAGTATTCGCTTGACGGATCGTTTTCATAGAAGCAGTTGCTGCAATGGATTGTATTCAATTCAACAGTTTTCTCTTCCGGTATTTTGCCGTGAATTTTCAGTATCTTTTCTCTCACATCCTCTCCTGTTAAGTGTGAGTAGAATTTTTGGGTATTCGCTCCAGGAGCCCAGCCGCTATAGATATTTCTTGCTTCACCATGCAGTCCTTTTTTCTCGAGCCAAGTCTGGCCTGAGTGCCTGAGCAGATATGGGTATATTCTCTTCCTCTTTATCCCAGCCCTTCCAGCAACTTCTTTCAGCATCTTGTTGAAGTATTCATTAGAGATAGGCTTGCCGTTATTCCTCTTGTCGATGGTTGTCCATAGGAACGCATCATTATTGCCCCTGTGCGGATGGTTGGCTATCCAGGTTGCCAATAGCGGTTTTGACAGAACTAATGGAATCATAGTGGCCTTTTTCCTTTTATAACCAGATAATGAAATTGACACGTCAAATTTATTGAACGTCACGTCTCCCAGTTTTATCCCGAGCAGCTCGTCGGGCCTTGCTGTCGATTCAAAGGCTGTCATTATTAGCGCTCTATCCCGCGAATTCATTGCGGCGGCTACGAGCTTCTTTATGTCGTCCTCTGAGAAAATATCGCCGGCAGTGACGTTGATAGAATCGCCCCTGTTGGCGGTGCTTAGGAATTTTATTTCGCCAGGATATTCCTTTGACTTCCAGTCAAATCCTTTGCTAATCTGCAGCAATTTCTTGAGGCATATTTTAAATGCCCGCTTGGTGTTTTCCTGATATTCGGACTTTTCTATTTTTGCGACTACTTCCTTGAAGTCGTCTTTGTCCATTCTATCCAAGTCTTTAGTTATCCATCCAGCCTTGAAGAACGCCCATATCCTGTCAAGATAAAACAACACCCGGTTGTCTGCCAAACCTGCTGAATAGCATTCATTGCAGAATTTTTTAACAAGCTCCCTATTCCTTGCGGATATGTCCGTAATTTTTACTGCTGTATATCCACCATTTGCATTCTTCTTCTTTATTTCTCCAGTTTCAATTTTCTCCAAAGCTCTCCTGACCGTCTCTCCGTTCTTGAGCGCCATAAACTACCAACTCCTTGTGCGATATTTATACAATACCTAAGGACAACAAGGAGTCAATAAGTCATGCTCCCGTCGGGATTCGAACCCGAGTTAGCGGAGTTCTTCTTTCATCTCGAAATCAAAACTTTCGAACTAAATCGAAAGTCCGCTGTCCTTGCCGAACTAGACGACAGGAGCCTCCGGCGTTGCTTATCGAATTGGCAACTAGTATATTTATATCTTATAGAAGCATTAAGTTTTTACTCTAAAACCTTCTTCATTTTATCCCAGTAATGCTCAACCCAGCCTTTGCTTATGGCTTCATAGTGCTCATCAGGAACTCCGGTCTGAGTGAAGATTAGTCTTGTCCCATTATCGTTTTTTTCCAATTCGAATATTGCAGTGGAATAATGGTTTTCAGGCCAGTCGCTCCCCCTCCATTTCTGGACAATTCGCTTATTTTGAACCAACTCCAAGTTAACACCATCGATATATCCGTCATATGCTGTAAACTTTCCACCTATCTTTGGATTTATGTTGGCTTTACCACCAGTGAACTTAGAATGCTTTTTGGAATCCATCAACATCTCATAGACTTCATGAGGGCTGGATTTGAAAAATATGATTTGCCTGATGGGTTTGGTCCTCATAGTTAACCATTATTTAACCGTTTATTTAAGCGATTTGGACGCATCTTTCAATAGTCTTTACTTTTACTTTATACATGAAATGGGCGTGCTCGGATTTGAACCGAGGACCTACCGGTCTCTAAATACTTTATCAGCCGGTTGCTTCTTGCTATTTAATTAGTTCCAACCAGGCTAAGCTACACGCCCTCAAGTTATTAATTAATTAGAATTACTTAAGTTTTTAATTAAGGGCCAGTAGATCAACGGTAGATAGGAAACCTATAACGCTGCCTTCGCAATGCATCGAAATAGGCAGAGGCTTCGGGTTCAAATCCCGACTGGTCCATTTAAACCAATAAGTCTTTATCTAACGCTATTTTTTATATGATAATAGCCGCAACGAGCGACGTCCACACGCCAAGATACTATACAGAATTCATACAGGCATTGGAGCAGATGACAGTGAAGCCTGACTTGTTCATTTTGGCTGGCGACATGGTCCATAGGGGTGAGATGGCTGAATACGAGAAGGTGTATAATGCTTTGTTTGGAAAGATATCTTGCCCAATAATCGCCTGCTTTGGGAACAACGAATACCAGCAGTTGAGGGATGGTGTAAAGCAGAAATTCACAGAAATAAGATTCTTGGATGACCAGAGCATAGAAGTGGATACAGGATTGATGAGGATAGGGATATTCGGCACCACAGGCAGCCTGGAAACGCCGACGCCGTGGCAAAGAGCCAACATCCCAAACATAGAAAGAATCTATCAGCAAAGGATAGAACTGGCGGACAGGCATCTGCAGAGGATGAAGGGGATGTTCATCATACTTTTAACGCACTATGCCCCTACATACAAGACTTTGGAAGGCGAGAATCCCAGATTTTTCAGTAGTATGGGAAATCAATTATACGAGAATGTGATAAACAACAGAAAGCCCAATCTGGTGATTCATGGGCACAGCCACAGGGGCAGCAGGCATGCTTGGATAGATACTGTACCAGTGTTTAATGTTGCGTTTCCTTTGAACAGGGAGATTGTTGTCATAGATACTGATAAAATAAAGCCGGGGATAGCAAAGTTTGTTTAATGTATTTCAAGTGTAGTAGAACACTTTTATCACAATAAAATTACTAAACGATCTCGATGGGTATTTCTTTTATACCTTTAAAGTCAGGATCGCCAGAGTAGAATTTTTTGCATTTAGAAAGAATTGAAGTAGCCAAGTGGATGCAGTCTGAATAAGAAAGTTCTCTACCTTTTTTGTAATACTTTAATCTCAGATTTGCTGACCTTTCCGCAATTTTAGTGTCGACATTAATAATTACCACAGACGGGTCTGTGATTATTTTATGAAGAAATTCGCGCGTGTTTTTCCTGCCTCGCTTCTTGGTAGCTTTGTATTTTACCTCCATCAAGGCAATTGTACTTATAACTTTTCTCTGTTTACCATGTATCAATTTCTTACATTTTTCGTATTTGATCCCTTCAGTAAGATATTCTAGAAATACCCATGAATCCAAACCAATCATTCAACTTTACTCCACTCTTTCTTACTTTCCTTGATCATTTGCTTTATTTCTGCTTCGGTAAATAGAGGTGCCTCGTCCCTAATTTTCTCCAACTCTTTTAGTGGTTCTTTTACTTTTGGCATCATAGTTACCTCTCTGCCCTCAGTGATGAATAAGACGCTTTTACCGGGCTTCAATCCAAGTTGCATTCTCACTGATTTTGGTATAGTTATCTGACCTTTTGATGTCATTTTAGATTCTTCGAATTTCACAACATCACCTAAAAACTAATTGACGTAAGGAATATTTAAAGATTTTCTTACCTTAAAAAGGAGTTGTAGCCCTGCTCCGTGCTTCATGGTTCATAACTTGCTTGACTCATCGTTCAACAGAGGCTTTTGAAGCAAGGCAATACATTATTTAACTTCTGCTTTATTAAATCTTTTGTAGTGACATAATTGAAACCTAAGTTAAAGGAAACCAGATGGAGCCATGAACTGGAAAAGGGTATATGGAAACTCTGGGGGAAAGTTTACGATTTTAATGTCAACAGCAAAAAAAAGATTTTTGTAATCGACACACCGCCCCCATACCCAAGCGGCAGGCCATGGCACATAGGCGCTGCAGTGCATTATTCGCAAATAGACATGATAGCCAGAACTGCCAGGGCTTTGGGATTTGAAGTTTATTTTCCCATTGGCATGGACAGAAATGGCTTGCCTGTAGAATTGCATACAGAAAAGAAATTCAATATAAAGATGCACGAGACGCCGAGGAGAAAGTTCATCGAACTTTGCAAAATCGCCTTGGATGATACAGAAGCGTACATGATTGATGTGATGAAGTCAATGGGGATGTCATGCGACTTCAAACATTACTACAGGACAGACTCGGAAGAGTATAGGAAAATGACTCAACTCACATTTGTCAAATTGTGGAATGAAGGGTTAATCTATGAGGACACCAGACCGAGCAATTACTGCAAGGATTGCGGTACGACTATTGCCGAAGCGGACATATCCTATGATGAAAAGGATACTGATTTGGTTTATTTCAATTTCAAAGTAAAAGAAACTGGAGAGACGCTCACAATAGCAAGCACCAGGCCTGAACTTATACCAGCTTGCCAAGCGGTAATCTTTAATCCTGATGATGCCAGATATGTTCATTTGAAGGGCAGGCATGCTATAATTCCTATCTTCAAGAGGGAGGTTCCCATAATTTCTCATCCTTCGGCCAAACCGGAGTTTGGGACTGGTGCAATGATGGTTTGCAGCTATGGTGGGTATGAGGATGTAAGACTGTTTAGAGAACTCAAACTGGAAGAAATAATTTCAATGGACGAAAAAGGCAGGATGACAAGCAATGCTGGGAAATACGAGGGTATGACGGTGAAAGAAGCTAGAACAACTATAATTGATGATTTAAGAAAGTACGAGCTTTTAACGAAAATCGAGCACATACGCACCAGGATACCTATTTGTGAGAGAAGCCGAACTGGAGTTGAGATAATTCCAATGAAAGAATGGTACCTAAAGCAACTTTATTTGAAGGATAAAATGCTGGAAATTGCTGGAAAGTTGAAGTTCCACCCTGAAGCCCACAGGCAATTGTTGCTGGATTGGATAAATTCCATAACTATCGACTGGCCGATAAGCAGAAGGAGGTTTTACGGTACTGAAATCCCTGTTTGGTACTGTTCCAACGGGCATCCAAACATACCAAAAATCGACAGATATTACCAGCCTTGGAGGGAAACCCCACCCTTTAAAAAATGTGCAAAATGCGATAACGATGGGTGGTTTGGGGATGAAAGAACATTCGAAACTTGGTTTGATTCATCCATATCGCCATTGTTCATCAGCAAGTATGAAATTGACAAGTTTTCAAGCAGGACATATCCGAACACACTTAGGCCGCAAGCAAAGGATATAATTCGAACCTGGTTGTACTACACATTGCTCAGGTGCTGGCAGTTAACCGGTAAATTGCCATTCAAGCACGCATGGATAATGGGATATGGCGTGGATGAGAAGGGGGAGAAGATGAGCAAAAGCAAGGGGAATGTAATTGACCCCTATCCTATATTGGAACAGTATGGTGCGGATAATTTCAGGTTCTGGAATG
>CAYIDG010000010.1:0-12009 GCA_964362055.1 uncultured archaeon
GATGGCAGCAAGCAGCCCTTTGAAAAAAACAAAATAGTCAGAACTTGTTTAAGAATGAGGGCGAGCAGAGAGGCTGCAGAAGAGATATCAGATAAAATAGAAAAGAAAATATTCGAAGGCATAGCCACTAAACAAATTCTCAAGATGATTTTTGATTACATAACAGAATACAGGCCTGAATTGAAGCACCAGATTGACTTGAGAGAGGCTGTATGCTTGCTGAGACCGAAGCCTGATTTCGAACAGTTCATCGGACTGCTTCTAAAGGCTGAGGGATATGATGTGAAAATGAACAGAATTTTAGCTGGCAAATGCATCGAACATGAGATTGACGCCATAGCTGCAAAAGACAATGAAACTTTGTATGTAGAAGCCAAACACCATTATCAACCGCATTCTTATACAGGCGTTGGCGTCTTCCTTGAAGCCCAAGCCACTTTGGAAGATTTGAATGGTGGCAAAAATAATTTTACGAAAGCCGTGGTTGTGACAAACGCGAAATTATCCGAACATGCCAAGACATATGCCAGATGCAAGAATATCGGTGCTATGGGATGGAGATACCCTGATGGAAGGAGTTTGGAAGCGATGATAGAAGATAACAAACTTTATCCTGTAACTTTGATTAAAGGCTTGGATCCAGCATTATTGGCAAGATTGGGCGATAATGGGATTATTTCAGTAGAACAGCTTGCAAAATACGATGTCAAGAAATTGGCTAGATTAACCAAGGTTGGCAAATCAAAAGCAAAGGAAATTTTAAGAAAAGCGAATAAAATTTTGGGAAAATAAGTTTTAGTCGCTAGTTAATACTTGAACTATAGCAATTATGTCTCACAACCAATTCCATTTTTATTTCCATCGAAGCGATGAGGGTCAGGCAGCAAAACTTTGAATTTTTTATATTGTATATCCTTGCAATCCAAATCCGGGGGAGGCGGCGGTACACAAATATCTGGATAAGAAGGATCGCAGTTTTCTTTAGATTCGGTAGTTGTAGTAGAGTTTTGTTCTGTTTGTGTAGTTTGTTGAGTTGTAGTAGTTTGCTGAGCTGGTTTTTCACAATCCTTCGGGCAGACAGAGTAATCTTCATCCTTATCGCATTTACCGTTTCCACAGCAAACAGAAGAATAGATTAAAGTGCATGCGCCGGATACACAAGAATTTTTATAACAACTCCCTTGAACCAGTCCCTTGCATCCCTCCACCTCGCCTCTCAAAACAGTATTCACGCATTTGAAATTTGTTGTTTCATTGCAATATTCGTAAGTGCAGGGATTCCCGTCGTCGCATGATTCAGAGCAACTAAACTCAACTTTCACAGCCTCCGATGTTATGGGCAACTTCTTTTCACCTGCATCCTGCTCATCAATTTCCTGCTGGTCGGTTATTTCAAGAAGCGTGCCTTCAGAAGTCACCGGAGCCCTGTTTTCATTCAATGTACTTTGCAAACTCATCGTGGTTACAAAATAAGTTGTCAGGGAAGAAATCACGACAGCCAAAATAACAGGTAAGAGAAGTTGTTTCATAAATTTTAATTGCCATTGGTAAATAAATGCTATGCTATCTTCCTGGCAAGGAAATCCTGCGCCACCTTTTCATAATCCTCTGGCAATCCTACGTCAGCCCAATACCCGCTGTGAACGAACCCGTATAAATTCTCCTTCTTCACTAGCTCTGTAAGCACATCGTTTTCGAGCGAGATTGCCCTGTTTTTGGGAATGAACTTGAATATCTCTGGCTCCAAGATGTACAGTCCGGCGTTGATCAGGCCAGCTGTCATGTACTTAGGCTTCTCGGTGAATTCTGTAATCCTGTTGTCATTATCCATCTCAACCAAACCAAACCTCCTAGCGTCCTTGGCTTTCCAGAGCACTATTGTGCCCAAAGCCTGCTTTTCCTTGTGGAACTGCACCAACTCCTTCAGGTTTATGCTTCCGAACAATACATCGCCATATGTGCAGATGAACGTTGAATTGACAAAATTCTCGGAGTTTTTCAGCGCCCCGCCAGTGCCGAGGGGATGCTTTTCTGTCACATAATTAATGTTGGCATTCTGCACAGAGCCGTTTCCAAAGTACTTCATGATATGCTCAGCCAGATAGCCCAGAGACAATATGAAGTTGTGGAATCCCTGGTTGCTGTAGAACTGCATGGTATGCTCCAAAATCGGCTTGTAGCCTATGGGCAGCATTGGCTTGGGCGTGGAAAGCGTTAAAGGCCTTAATCTTGTCCCTTCCCCGCCGCATAAGATTATTACTTTTGTAGCCTCCCTTGCCAGCTTTTCCTTGACAGACTCGACGATAAAAGTTCCTTTCTTCCTGTCCGGAACCTTTGTTGAAAGCTCCTTCCACAATTCAGGCGGGAATTCTATGGACGTCCTGTGCTTGAACATAGTTAATCTACATTATGTAGAAATTATCTATATATAAAGTTTATGTACATACAACTTATATGCATATAATTAATGTATTATAAGTTGTCTCTTATGGCCGACTATCTGAAGTGGTTCAACGAACTCTCATCGGATGATATTGCTTTGGTGGGGGGCAAGAATGCGTCTCTTGGAGAACTGATGAGATTGGGTGCCAATGTGCCTGAAGGTTTTGCCGTAACTTCGCATGCTTATGACAAATTCATCCAGACAAATGGGTTGACGGAATTTATCGAAAGGCAATTGGCTGATGTTGATGTGAACGATGTTGAAAAGCTTGAAATTGCCTCCAAGGGCATAAGGGAAAAAATCCTAGAGGCGCGGTTTCCGAAGGATTTGGAAGATTCCATAATTGATAGCTACGAGAAATTATGCAAGCTTTCACAAAACGGGAATGTAAGTTGTGCTGTCAGGAGCTCTGCTACTGCCGAGGATTTGCCCACGGCTTCGTTCGCAGGCCAGCAGGAAACATTTTTGAATGTCAAAGGCAGGGACATCTTGGAAAAGATAAAGGAATGCTTCGGCTCTCTTTTTACAAGCAGGGCGATTTTTTACAGAAGGGAGAGGGGATTCAACGGAAATGTCAAGATGAGCGTTGGTGTGCAGAGGCTTGTGAATTCAGAAAAATCCGGGGTGATTTTCACGATAGAGCCGAACAGCGGGAATGATAACATCCTGGTTATAGATTCATCCTACGGGCTGGGTGAACTTGTTGTGTCTGGCAAGGTCATACCAGACCAATTCTATGTATTCAAACCAAGCATGCAATTGATAAGAAGTGCTATCGCCGACAAGATGGTGATGCTGGTTCCGGATGGAAGCGGAACGAAAGACTTGAATGTTCCTGAAACGGATAGATATAAACCATCCTTAACTGCAAATGAAATAAAAAGTCTGAGTGAACAGGCCATATCCATTCAAAAACATTACAACCGCAGTATGGATATAGAATGGGCGATCGAGAACGGGAGTGTCTATATTCTGCAGGCAAGGCCAGAAACGGTTCATTCGAATGCTGTGCTGGAAGATACCTACAGATTGGAGGAGACAGGTAGAGAGTTGGTTAAAGGCATAGCTATAGGCAGGAAGATAGCTGTCGGTAAAATAAAAATCCTAAAAGATCCAAGCGAGATGCATAAATTTAATCATGGGGATATTCTTGTAACTAGGATGACAACACCCAACTGGGTTCCGATAATGAACAAATCATCTGCAATTATAACAGAGGAAGGCGGCACTACATCGCATGCAGCTATTGTGTCAAGAGAATTAGGCGTCCCGTGTGTAGTTGGTGCCGCCAATGCTATAAAAACATTATCCAAGTATGAAAATCGGGAAATTACGGTTGATTGCAGTGAAGGAATAGGCAGGATATACGAAGGGAGGTTGGAATTTGTCAAAGAGGTGATGGATTTAAGGAAATTGCCCAAGACTAAAACGCAAATAATGATGAACATAAGCATACCTGACGCAGCTCTGCATCATGCAAACAAGTGCGAAGGAGTTGGCTTATTAAGATTGGAATTTGTTTATGCGCACGAGATTGGGATACATCCGCTGGCTTTGATCAACTACAAGCAACTGAAGGAAAAGGTTATAGAAAGCGATGGGGAATTGAAGAAAACTTTGCTGGCTATAGACGAGAAGACAAAGGGATATGAAAGCAAGGAAGATTATTTCATACAAAAATTGTCCGATGGAATTTCTGTCATTGCCGCTGCCGTATATCCGAATGATGTTGTTGTAAGATTTTCTGATTTCAAGACAAATGAATACAGGGGTTTGACAGGAGGCTATCTTTATGAATCTGAAGAGGCGAATCCAATGCTCGGATGGCGCGGGGCGTCCAGATATGTCCATCCTGCATTTGAGCCTGCATTCAGGTTGGAGTGCAGGGCAATAAAGTCTGTTAGGGGAAAGGGCTTGAAGAACATCATTCCTGAGATTCCCTTCTGCAGGACTACAAGGGAACTGGCAAGAGTTTTGAAGATAATGGAAGAGGAAGGTTTGAGGAGAGGCGATGACTTGAAGGTATGCCTCATGGCTGAAGTGCCGTCGAACATTTGGAACGCGGAGGAATTCTGCAAATATGTTGATGAGTTTAGCATCGGCAGCAATGATTTAACGCAATTGACTTTGGGTGTTGACAGGGATAGCGGCAGCATGGCTGGAGTTACCTTTGACGAAAGGGATGTTGCAGTAAAAATAGCTATAAGTTATTTGATTAAAATAGCGCACAAGAATGGCAAGAAAGTTGGCATATGCGGGCAGGCGCCGAGCGATTACCCTGAATTCGTTGAGTTCTTGATAAAAGAGGGGATAGACAGCATATCGCTGAATCCTGATGTCATAGGCAAGACCAGGAAATTAGTTGCGAAGATTGAGGATAGGATGATGATCAGGCCTGTGAACTTGAGAGATTGTATAGTATTTCTGCGAGTGGATATGAACTCTCCTGTTGATAAAACAACCGGAAAATTTTTGGATGAGCACAGAATAAATGATGGCGTGAGTGCGATGGGATGGTGCTTTGAAAACGGTGCCGATGTTGTGGTGGCAATATCGCATCAGGGCAGGAAGAAGGAGGATACATTGAAAAATCATATACCAGTCATTGAAAGATATTTTCCGAATAAAGTAAAATTTGTCGGCAATATTTCCAATTTACCCCAAGCGATCAAAGATGCTAAGCGTGGTGACATACTTTTGCTGGAGAATGTTCGCAGTTTGGATGAAGAAAAGGATTACACTGATGTTGGCAACACAGTTCTATACAAGACTTTTAAAGAAGTTGAGAAGATAACCAATAAAAAATTAGTTTATGCCAAGGATGATTTGGCTGTGTCACACAGGAAGGATTTGAGCGTTTATGGTTTGCCGATGCAATTGAGAAAAGAAGGTTATGAGGTAGTAGCGGGGCAGTTGATAAAGAATGAATTGGTTAGGGCAAGAATGGCGAAAGAGAAGATGCAGAAGAGCAATGTCATAGGTCTGTGGGGCGGGGGCAAGTTCGAGGATTACCTGCATTTGTTCGAACCTTTCCTGATTAGCTACAAAAACTCTGTGATTTTAACTGCAGGACCACTGGCATTGTTGATGATAAGGGCAACCGGAAAAGACATCGGTGAAAATGAAAAGCTATTCGGCATTACTGATGAGTTCATCGGGAAAGCATCGGAGATAATGAGGAAATATGGCGACAGGGTGATAACACCTAAGGATTTCTATGTTGAGAATTCAAATGGCAAGGAACTTGTTGGTGTTGATAATCTTAATGGGTTGATTGTTGACATAGGGCCTGAGACAGTTCAAACTTACAGGAATATCGTATCCGGACATCCCAATTCAGTTATCATAGGCAACGGCCCATTGGGAGAGTATGAGAAATTGCCGAATGCCAAAGGAACCATTCAAGTCTACACAGAAGTATTCAATCCTTTGAACAAACATTTTGTTATCGGCGGCGGGGGGGATTTCAACACCATGATGGACATACTTGGATTCAAGCCTGATATGAGAAGCAGCGGGGGCAAAGCATTCTTAGAATTGTTGGTGTTCGGAACTTTGCCTGGATTGGAACCATTAGAACTTAGTGTTGAGTGATTTGATGGCAAATAGAAATCATGACGATATTTATGCAGATATACTGCGAGAAGCGGTTGGAGGAAATAAGTCGCCATCAAAGGTGTTGCTAAATGCTGGTCTTCATTATAAGCGTGCGAAATACTATTTACCGGGAATGGAACAAGCAGGATTGATTTCATTTGGAAAAAGTCGTGGAAGAGCTAGACAAACTGTTGTTGTGACGCAATCAGGTGAAGAATGGCTAAAGGATTACGATATGGAAAATATGGTTGGTAATGATGACAAAAGTTAGTGTAAACGGATTTGGAACAATAGGGAAAAGGGTAGCTGAAGCCATCGGCAGGCATTCGAAACTGAAGTTAGTCGGTATTTCTAAATACACGCCAGACCAAGACGCCAAGCTTGCTAATGCACATGGGTTTAATGTTTTTGTTCCTAAAGACTCTATGAAAAATTTCGAATCCAAAGGGGTTGATGTTGCTGGTTCTGTAGATGACATGATAACCGATAGTGAAATAATAGTCGATGCATCTGCTGATGGCAAGGGAATGCAGAATAAACAAACTGTATATCAGCCGAAAAATAAGAATGCTATTTTCCAAGGCGGGGAGGAAGAGACTGTCGCTGATATTAGCTTCAATGCGAGGAGCAATTTTGAAAAGGCCAATAAAAAACAATTTGTTCGGGTAGTCAGTTGCAACACAACAGGATATTGCAGGCTGATAAAACCTTTGTTGGAAAATTACAAGATAAAACACATCAACGCATTTCTCATAAGAAGGGGGGCTGATTTGAATGATGCAAAGGGTTCTGCGTTGAATGCTGTCGAATGGAAGGCGCGTTCGCATCATGCGCATGACGTGCAAAGTGTCTTGGGCAATATACCTATTAGCAGTGTAGCATTCAAAGTCCCACATACGCATTCGCATATCAATTCCATGAACATCATTTTTGAAAATGGTGCACCAAGCAAAAATGATTTGATAGAGCTCTATTCTAAAGAAAGCAGAATTGCTGTACTGAATACTGCGAGCACAAGTTCGCAAATAGTTGAAGCCTCAAGGGACTTGGAATTACCTAGAAACGATACGTTTGTAGCATCACTGCTCGCCAACACTATAGACATAAACGACGGTGGCGTTTTCTTCAGTTTCTCAGTGCCGCAGGAATCTATAGTTGTGCCGGAAAATATTGACGCGATAATTGCGCAATCTAATGTAATGCCTAAAGAACAATCGATGAAATTTACAGATGAGTTGATTGGTATACCTAAGATAAAATCTAGTTTGGAAAAAATATTTGCGTGATTTGATTTATCATGAGAATTAGAACTCCTTTGCTTTTGATTAATTTAAAAACCTATGATGAAGCTATAGGAAATTATTTGGGCATAGCTAAAATTGCCAAGAAGGTTGCGGATGAACTGAATGTAAGCATTGCTGTAGCACCGTCTCATTTGGTTTTGAAAGATGTATCAAAAATTCTAACAACATTCGCGCAAAGCATAGACCCGTTCGAACCAGGCGCTCATACTGGCAGCATAGTTGCGGAAGAAGTAAAGAGATGCGGTGCTGTTGGCACTTTGATCAATCATTCTGAAAAAAGATTGAATTCAAAGGATGTTAAAATATGCGTTGATAGATGCAGGCAAAATGAATTGATTTCAGTTGTCTGTGTTGCTGATGTAAATGAAGCCAAGGAATATGCGAAATTCCATCCTGACTTTATCGCTATAGAACCGCCTGAGCTGATTGGTGGCAAAGTTTCTGTATCAACCTCAAAGCCTGAAGTTGTAACTGATAGCGTCAATGCTGTTAAAAGTATTTCAAAAAATGTTGAAGTTCTGTGCGGTGCCGGAATAAAAACTAGAGAAGATATAAGAAAGGCTTTGGAGTTAGGAGTTGTTGGTGTCTTGGTCAGTTCTGGAATTGTGAAAGACAAAAATGTTGAAAATGCAATTAGGGATGCTGCAAGCGGAATGAAGTGATTAAATCTAAGGCGATGGTTTCTTACTGCCCATCAGATGCTCCACTGCTTTTGCAGACACAAGATCCCTGAATCCCTTGGAGTTGGATTTCAGCCAGTCAAACGTCCCTAAATCCGGCGACTGCCCCTTTATCTCCTTCAGATAAGTAACGATGATGGCTATCTCCATGAAAGGCTGGACTAAACCTGAATACAGTATGATGACTATACCGACTGTTAAAACCGAATATATAGACTGCAGAATAAGGTTCAATGAACTGAATGGTATGCCATCGAAGTATATGTAAATTCCACCGAATGCCATTGCCCCATATACGACAATTGATAATATCGCAGCGGCTACAAGAATCCACAGCCAATTCTTGACATAAAGAATCAACCCGTCCTTAGCAGACTTCAGCGCATCCTCATTTTTGCGTGTAAACATATAGGCAAGTATTGCTTCATCGATAAAGGCTATGGCAGTATTTATGGTTCCACTCAAGATGTATGTGAGAGCCTTTGGAAGCTTCGCCCACTCGCCCAACTTCATCAGTCTAGTATGAACCTCCTTCAACACAGTCTCCAAGATGGTATGAACGACAAAAAGCACCGATATCGACAAAAACTTGTCTTTCATCATATTAAATCCATTAATCAGCTGCTTCCATCCAGGCTTCTTATTCTTTTGAATGTATTCGGTTATCACAGCAATGTGCGCCCCCTTGACAAGATACATGACATACTTTGAGAACAGCTTGTAGGCATGCCAGTAGAAATACGTCGCCCCTGACATAGCGCCTATGGATAACACAGCATTAACTAAATTTTCAACTCCTATGCGGCTCAAAACTATTCCAAAAGCCGAAGAAAAGTACAATATGGATATGCCGATGGTAACAAGCATCAATACAAACCTTACCAGAATGAATTGCCAGGTTAGAATGTAAATTTTTGCCGCATCCTTCAGATGAATGTGCTCTGTTATTCCCATTTTTCATTACCTCGCGAATGATCTAATTAAAGATGCCAAAGCTCCTGTGACCGGGTTGGTTCCATTGGTGGTAGCGTTTTGAATTACTTCTGATGGAACTGTTATCGCCTCTTGAGGACCAAGATACTTTCCAAGTATCGAGTTCACAAAATCTATGATGGCAAGCAATATTTGCTTAAGCCCGGTAACCTCTTCTTTAGTTTCTGCTATTTCCTTTCTTAGCTCGCCCAACTTCTCTATCATAACATCCAATGGGACTACAGGGATGGCCGCGCCTTGGCATGCCAGATTTTTCGTACACGCGTTTATACAACCTTCAAGATCGCCCTTTTCTATCGCCGCCCCTCTGCCTATTTCCCTCTCTACCTTCTCCAAATCTTCTGTGCACGCACTGACACATTCATCATCCACAACAATGTTAAAGCATTCTTCTATTGGAATTGCTGCCTCGCAGACTTTTTGAATGCAGTTAGGACCGCAGGAAACCTCTTTGCAGGAAGATTCTGTCGGCGTGGCTGGCACATAAGCCCTGTATTCATAACCCTCTTTGTATTGTATGGTCAAGCCTTGAACCACTTCGGCTGTTTCATAAGAGGGACTGCTTGCCTTGAGCTGTATGATGTAACTGCCTGCAGGACATTCGTACCTACTCACAAAATCGTTGCCAACATACCTCCTCAGGAAGGAATCGTAATATAGACTAAGTCTCTTGATGCAGCCTTTGATTTCTTCTGGCGGTCTGAGTACACCTTCTATTGTGGCATACTCCACAGGATTGCCGTCATCATCCTTCACATCGGCATAGATTGCCAGGTTGACAGAATCTACCTGACTGTCGACACTGAAGCCTGTTTCAATGAAGAGTTTGGCCAATGCCACATCAAATTCTTTCGTGACTTCGCTGTCGGCATAGCCTTGTGCACTTACTTTCAGTATCAGCGCGTATTTGCCTATAGGACAATCTGATGGGATGTATGGGTTGTCGATGAAATACTTTTGGATGTAGTTTCCTTTGTAATAAACTGGCGGTATTGGCGATGGATAGATTCTGCAAACACTTAGCTGCTGGAATCCTCTTTCTCCTCTGGCAAATGGCTGTTCGACTAGGGGGAATATCTCGGCAGATATCCAAGCGTCTTTAGCTATGCTGCCGTCGGGATAAGTAACCAAAACTTTTAGGAACACCTGGTCCCCCGGCCTGTAGCTTGTTTTGTCAAGAATTACATCGACGTTTAATTTGTCTTTTGTTATTCCTATCTGTTTTTCAAGCGTAATTTCTTCGGGATGTTTAGAAACTTTGACTTGCAGAGTGTAATTGCCGACAGAAATCCAGTCTTCAACCTTCCATTCCTTTATTTCATAGAAGCCATCCTTGTAAACTGTATCTAAACTCTTGACATAATTGCCTTGCGGGTCTAGTACACTTATGCTGACATAGGCATCTGCTACTGATTTGCCGTCCTTATCGAAAACCTTAATCCTTCCCCTCAAACTGTCCTTCGGACTTAAGACATTATTTTCAAGCACTATATCTGCGGTTAGCCCTCTCCTTGCAATTGAAAATGTTGTTTCTGCCGAAGCTGTCTGCTCCTTCCATTTTGTGCTGATTGCAATCTTGAAACTTTTCCCCACATCTTCCAAGCTGGGGTAATATGTGTATGTGTAAACATCGCCGGATAAGTATGGGTATACCGCGCTTATCAATCTTCCAGTTGCAGCGTCTCTTGCTTCACCTGTGATGTACAGATCTTTGATTGCATTGCCGAAAGAGTCTTTTGCTGTTATGGTTACTGTCACTGAATCGCCAGGGGAGTATTCTGTTTTGTCTGTAGAAATTGTAAATGTTGATATCGTTGGTTTGACTATTTTGAATATGGTGGATGCTGACGTTTTCTCGAAATCAGGATGCGACGATGTCACGCTAAGCGTATAATCGCCTATGAGTGTGCTTTCACTGAGCCAATAGCTTGATTTGTAGCAGTCGCATAGGGTTGAATAAAAGAAATACGGGTAGTATGTGGCAGGTCCGGTTATGCTGGCTGTAATGGTAGCCTGCGGTATCAGTTTGCCAGAGGCATCGGTTATTGTCACCTTGGGTTCGAGATTTTCATTGGGATAGTATGTGGTTCTTGGCAATGAGATGGATATTTGCAACGATGGTTTAGGACCTGTGACGTGAGGTGGCGGGGGAGGGGGATGGGGTGAAACGCCGGCACAAACACTCGTGTAATCTGGGCAACAATCGCCATAATTAACACATGTGGCATCGCACCAGCAGCCTGTCGGAGATTTTTTCCCGCAATAGTTTACACAACTGCCCTGGGATGGTGGCGGGGGAGGTGATGTGACATTTGATGTGGTGGATGTGCATGACTGTGTTTCTGAATAGCTTTGGCATATGTAATTTGTAGCAGAACTGCACTTGTAGTTTGTTCTTGTTTGGGCGTTGTTTGTGCATGAAGACCATGCAGTTGGCGGCAGGCATGCAGGGCATGTCTGGTTTGCTGTAGATGTGCATGACTGCGCTTCGATATACCCTTGACATTGATAATTGGTAGTTGCATCGCACTTGTAGACCTTTCTTGTTTGGTTGTTGTCCACGCATGGTGTCCATAGTGTTGACACTGGACAAGTCGGGCAGGCTGAAGGTGGCGCTGTTACAGTCAAACTATAGGTTGCAGTTTTTGTCACCCCACCGCCCGTGGCAGAAATGGTTACACTGTGCGTACCGGTTGGCGTCGAGGTTGCTGTATAAATTGTAACTGTCGAACTGCATGCTGGACTGCAGGAAAAGGGGGTAAACGAGCAACTAGCTCCTGTCGGCAGGCCAGAACAGGAAAAACTAACAGATTGTGCAGTACCACTGGTTAAACTTAAGGTCATTTTAGATGTGTTTGAGTTGCCGGCAGTTACTGTACCTGAAGTTGGGCTTAAGGATAGGGAGAAACCAAATGATGTATTAGATGTACTGCTAACGGCATTTGTAAGTCGTATGGCCAGGCTCTGAATGGTTACAGTTCCATTCGTCATC